>JBNMNM010000304.1:0-4253 GCA_051275585.1 bacterium
CGAAATGCTTGGGGTGTTTGTGTACGCATTAATAAATTTCGATCAATGACAGTAGCACTGGTGGATGTACCTGTTTTTTGTCGGATTGTATCTTCTAATGGTAAAACAGGGACAGCAGCAC
The DNA here is from genome assembly GCA_051275585.1 of bacterium. Taxonomy (GTDB): domain Bacteria; phylum SAR324; class SAR324; order XYD2-FULL-50-16; family JBNMNM01; genus JBNMNM01. The sequence goes on from JBNMNM010000304.1 coordinate 122, forward strand.
CTATTTCATTCACACCTTTGACTAAATTTTCAATTAATTGAGGTGAAAAAAATGGTCTTGCTCCATCATGCACCATAACAATATCTGAGGCATTATTTTTTTCTAGGAATGCCAGTCCATTTTTTACAGAATCAACTCTTTCTTTTCCACCATAAACAATTCCCATGATTTTAGGAATTGCTCCAAATTGATCTAATAATGCTTGAAAGTCATTTTTTTCGCCTTTTTTTAGAACAATCAGAATTCTTTGTATCAAAGGTGACTTTTCAAGTTGTTTTAATGTGCGGTATAAAATAGGAACACCATAAATTTCTAAAAACATTTTGTTTTTAGCTGCTTGCATTCGACTTCCTTTTCCAGCAGCAGGAACTATTACGTCAACAGTCAAAGGTTAACTCCGATAAAAAAGTAGATAGTTAGAATGCGATGCAACTTTAACAAAGCTTGTTTTTAAATGGAAATGTGATTTATGGTAAATGTTTTTTTTTAACAACTTAATTTTTGAGTTGTTAAAAAGGGATAAAAATTTAGTAAAATAAGTTGACTTTTTCTTAACTTGAATGACTCAATTCGAGTTAAGCGTAGTTTTGGAATTTTGTTTGCATTACAAAGTAGATTAAAAAATATTTAGTATTGAAGATGAATCACAAGTTATTAATTTTTTCCAAGAGTAGAGAATGAGTCAGGTACTTTCCCAAAATGAGGTAGATGCTTTATTAAAAGGGATTGGTGGTGGTGATATGGATGGGGGTGACCTTGATGGGTTTGATGATATGGACCCCTCGGCCGTTGTTCCTTATGACCTTACCAGCCAAGATCGAATCATTCGTGGTAGGATGCCTACCCTTGAAATTATTCATGATCGTTTTGTGAGAATGTTTCGTCTTACTCTCTCTTCTGCATTACGAAAAGTTGTTGATATTAGTGTTCGTTCTACTGAGCTAATTAAATTTGGTGAATTCTTAAAAACTTTACCTGTTCCTTCCTCCTTAAATCTTTTTAAGATGTCTCCTTTACGAGGAAATGCCATTGTTGTTCTTGAAACACGATTGGTATTTAATCTTGTAGATATCTTTTTTGGTGGAAATGGTGAAATTGAAGTAAAAGCTGAAGGTCGTGATTTTACTGCCATCGAACAAAAAATGGTAAAACGAGTTGTTGTAAGTGCTCTTGAAGATTTACAAACAGCTTGGAGGCCTGTATTCCCTGTTCAGATTACATTTTCCCGTTCAGAGATTAATCCACAGTTTGTTGCAATTGTACCTCATAGTGAGGTTGTGGTTGTAATCACGTTTGATGTTGAGATGGGAAAAGCTCCAATGTCACTTACGATTTGTATTCCATATTCTACAATTGAACCAATTCGTAGTAAGTTGAATGCAGGTTTCCAGTCAGATCAGAATGAAGTTGATCATGTTTGGGTAAACCGATTTCGTGATAATATCCGTGAAGCAGAGATTGAATTATTAGTTAATCTTGGAGAAGCAGAGATTACTGTTCAAAACTTTTTAAACTTGAAAAAAGGTGATGTTATTCAGCTTTCTCAAGAAGTGAGTGATCCTTTAAATGTTCAAGTTGAAGGGATTACCAAATTTCGAGGTTTTCAAGGAAGTTATAAGGGACGTCAAGCAATTAAAGTATCATCAATGATGTATTCACCACCAGTGGCAGAAGAATTTTCTTAATAGGTTTTTATGAACTTCGTTAGTGGCATTGCAAAATTAGCTTATTGGATTCTTACTATTTATTCTTGGGCTAATATTCTTGCGATTGTATTTTCTTGGATTAATGCAGATCCTGATAATCCAATTGTTCAAAGAATTAACCAAGCAACACGTCCTTTTTGGGATTGGATTGAGACTAAAATTGCATTGGCTTTAAGACCTTTTTCCGCATATTTAGCTTTATTGATCATTATGTTTGGAGAAATTGCACTTCCTGGAACGATTCGATCGATCGGTGCTTTATTGGTTGGTTTTAAGAATATCACGCTCTTTTCTTCATTGATGAATGTGTCCTTATATGTTTCTGTAGGTGCTTTATCTGTTGTGATTAATGTTTTATGGTTTGTCTTTTTATTAGCAGTTGCTTGGTTTGTTATAACATTAGTAAATCCATCACCAAATAGTATGGTTGTTCGAGTTATACACACACTAATTGATCCTATCATTACACCTATTCAAAATCGACTTCCTAGAACAAGTACTGATTGGTCTCCTGTTGTTTTGGCTGTAATAGCAATTGTTTCAAACAACGGTTTGCAATATGTTTATGGAGTACTAGTTCGTCGTATTATTATCTAAAAAACCTTCTTACAAAGAAGGTTTTTTGACATCACTATTATACTATTTTTGCTTTAATCTTGTTTCAATCGCTTGAATCAAGGTTTTTAATGTTTTAATTCGTGCATAGTATTTAGAATTTGATTCTACAACTGTCCACGGAGCTTTATTTGTACTAGTTTTTCGAAGCATTTCATCAACAGCTAGTTTATATTGATCCCACTGTTCACGATTTCTCCAATCCTCATCTGTAATTTTCCACTCTTTATAAGGATCAACTTTTCTAGCTTCAAAACGAGCTAATTGTTCTTCTTGATCAATGTGAACCCAAAATTTTACGATAACAGCCCCATAGTGATGAAATTGTTCCTCCATTTCATTAATTTCACGATAAGCCCTTTTCCAATCAGCATCGGAACAAAATCCTTCTACTCGTTCAACTAGAACTCGACCATACCAAGTTCGATCAAAAATTCCGATATGACCCGCTTTTGGAAATTGTTTCCAAAAACGCCATAAATAATGATGAGCACGTTCTACATCATTAGGAGCTGCAATTGGAGTTACTTCATAACCACGAGGGTCCATTTTTTGAGTAATTCGTCGAATATTTCCACCTTTTCCAGCAGCATCCCAACCTTCATAAAGTACAACTACAGGAATCCGTCGTTTATAAACTTCATGTTCTAACTCTAAGATTCGAGCTTGATGAATTTTTAATTCTTTTTGATATTCTTCCCTTGTAAGTGTTAATGACAGATCAGATTGATCTAAAGCTGATGTTGATAAATATGTTTGAGTAATGATTTTTGATTTTTTAACTTTTTTAGGTTTCTTTGCTTGCCTTTTTTTGATTTCAGCAAGTTTTTCTTCAATTGTATGGATTACTGTTCGAAATGCTTTAACTCTTGCAAATCGTTTATCATGAGCTTCAATAATATTCCACGGAGCAACTTCTGTATCTGTTTTTTGAAGCATCTCTTCTACAGCACTTTCATAGGCATTATATTGTTTATGATGTTGCCAATCTTTTTTGGTCACTCGCCATGCTGTCGATGGATTACTTTCCAAACTTTTAAAACGGGTTTCTTGTTCTTTTTTAGAAATATGAAGGAAGTTTTTGATGATAATGTGTCCATCATCAATTAATTGTCGCTCAAAGGTTTTGATCTCATTATAGGCATAAGAACCTTCTTTTGAGTTTACTTTTTTATTAATTTTTTCACCTAAAACTCGTCCATACCAACTACGATCAAAAACAACGATATTTCCTTTTTGAGGAAGACGAACCCAATATCTCCATAAAAAAGGACGTAAGGCTTCATCAGGAGTTGGACTCCCCATTTGATATACTTTGTAACCTCGTGGATCAAGAGCAAGTAAAAGTCGATTAATCAGAGTTCCTTTTCCAGCCGCATCCCAGCCCTCAAAAATAATAATGATTGGAACATTAAGTTCTTGTGCTTCACGTTGCAATACACCTAAGCGTTGCTCGTATTCAAGTTTATATTCTTGGTATTCTGCTTTTGATAGAGAACTATTTAGGTCTAATTGTTCTAACATAATTTTTGGGATTAAAATTTTTTGTAGTTGCTTATATAGTAGGGAGTAGACACTAGCTGAAAAAAAAATATTTTTCAGCATGAAAACTTAAGATGAAGTGAAAAAGTGATTTGGAACTTTTTAATCTAGTGGATATTAAATTTTGATATTGGCCTAATGATTTGATTTTTTAGAGGTCTTACTTGTGTTCTTTTTTTTTGATCGAAGTGCTTTTCGCAAACCCGCTTCTTTAGGGGCGGGACAAAGAAAAGCCAAAATTGAAACCTTTAGTCCTCTTTTTTAAATAA
>JBNMNM010000305.1:0-4210 GCA_051275585.1 bacterium
TCAACCTAGATTTTTATTTGCAAATATCTAACACAGAAAGATCTGACAAAATTAAATCCATTTCGTCATTCGCATTTGAACTCGCAACCTTTGAATTAATTAATGTCTCAACACCTTTAGATGCTCCTAAGGTAAACATGTCCAATAAATTCATTGATGAATTTTGAGCTCGACCTAAAGTTTCTACAATACTATGTTGCGGCATATTTTCCATATCCTTAAATTTCACACCAACTTTGCACTTTGTATTATGATATGCGCTTGTCAAAGAACTGCTAACACAAGTTCTCTCCGTTATGTTAACTAAGCAGCTCATTTCATTCAAGTCGATTGCTTTGGTTTCTGCGAATGTTGACATTGACCCTAGTAGCGTTAATCCAATTAGTAATTTTTTCATAGTAGTTCTCCGTATGTTTAAGTTATGTTTTATAAATATTGATTATTCATATTCTCTCAGTTTTAATCATCTGAATCTATGAACCATGAAGCAATTCCTTACGGTGTACAAAAAAGATACGTTTTTATAGTAACTGCTCAAAACAGTGTTGATTTCTATATGATTTAAACTGCTTGGACGAGCTTGCCAAGGTATGGAATTACCTCTCGAGAAGAGATTCGATCTTCCAAGTATCGCCAAAAACTAAGATTTATCTTTCTACAAGTGGAGCTTAAAGACAGCATGAGGTCCCAAGCTTTCATTCCTTGCATCGACCTGTTTTGAAGCGATACCTTCCTTTTAATTACTCGTTCTCGTAAATCATTTTCACTTAGATTATTATGAAGTGGTAGTTGTGGGTACTTTAGAAATAACAAAAGTTTTTTTATTTTCTTTCGTGTTCTTTGGAGTTGCTCATCTAGAACTTTAACTCCTGTTTTTTTTGAAGTAATTCTATCAAATTCTGACCTGATTTTAATTCTTAAAGTCGCACTAACATTATTTTTATAAAACTTCATCCGTTTATAAAAAGCTTGCCACTCTAGAACCAACTTATCCAGCGTCTCAAACTCAATCTTTTTAAAGACCTCTGATAGTTTATATTTTCTAATTTCATGCACCCAGCACAGTTGATGGTTTTTTATTAAATCAACGAAATTGGTTCCGTCGTCTGAAACTAAAAATCTAATTGGTGGCCCCAGCTTATTTGCTCTCAAAGCACTTATTGCAAAAGCTGTCCGAACAATATCTCGTTGTTTTTTAGTCACGTCTCCAAATAGATCATCCTCAAAAACCTTTTCAAGGTGCTCTCTATCAAAAGGCTTCTTACTCTTCATTCCTGAGAAGAAAACTGTCACTTTTGGTCTTTTAAGCTTTTTAGCAATGAAGCTTATGGCCTCTTGGTTAATCAAAAATCGTTGCTCTCCTCCAAGAAGTGAACCCACTGCGGCCCATCTATTTTTCTCCAATCGTGTATCATATTGAGTGAAATATTTATTACTAACTCCAAACGTGTAGCATCTTTGCCCGTTCAGCTTTGCTCCCGTGTCATCGATGTGTAGAGTTGAATCTTTCTTTAAAGCCGCACTCCTTGCTGACTTAATATCAATTGAAAAGTCTTCTTTTAAATCATTTAGAATGGAGCAAACGGTTCCTGCACTAATTTCAATTCCCCAATCAGAGAGCATTTCAATAATTTTTTTATGAGGAACTCTATTTTTGTAATATTGATATAGGATAAAGCTGATTAGTTGTGGACCAAACTCACGCCCTTTGAACTCTTGAGGAACTTGTCCTTCAAAAACCTGACCTAAACTTTTTGAATAATACCTTTTAATAACAAATTTTAGGTTTCTTCTTTTAATAATCATTTCTTGAATAACAACATCACGGGTTCCAACAAACTTTGCATCTTTTGGAAGAAGTTCTTTATCAACATCAACTTCAATTTCCTCATCAATCTCAATATTTTTCTTTTTGTCTTTTTTTGACCTTGATTTTTTAGGTGCGGGGTTCAAATCACTTGTGTTGGCTGGTTTTATTTTAGGCTTCTTCTTTTCGCCTTTTAAACGACGAATTTCGTCCTGAAGACCAGCAAGCTTTTCTTCTAACTCTGCATTTTTTATCTTCTCTTCAATTGCAAGTTCAGCTGTTTCCTTCAAAGTTTCTTTGAGTTTTCCCTTTTTCCAGCCCTTTATAAAGCCTGATGTGAGTTTTTTTAGATCGTCTAAAGCCATGAAGTATTTTGGCAGAAAAGTTATGGATGGCCAAACAATTTAAATGACATAGGGCCGTATGAATTATTAAAATAAATTACTCAACATTTTATTGAGCAGTTACGTATTATGATGTTAATAATTACAGTGACTTGTCTTCTATTTCAATAAAAAAGCCCTTATAAAAATAAGGGCCCATAGTATTTCAAATTGTTTTTAAAACTATTTCTTAGCTTCAGGTTTTACTGGAGCATCAGTCTTTGATTCGGCTTTAGCTTCAGCAGAGTCAGAGTTGAGGGCTTGAGCAATTGGTGCTTCGCCATCAAGAATTGATTCTGTTGATTGCTTAGACTTCATAGTCGAAAGAATGATTGAGTTAATCATAAAGGCTATAGCTAAAAAGGTAGTTATCTTTGTGAAGAAGTTACCTTTTGATGATGATGTGAAAATTGCTTGAGATGATCCTGAGCCCATCATGGCCCCGGCTTCTGCGCCTTTTCCAAATTGTAGTAAAACTACAACAGTTAAAAGAATACAAACAATAACATGAAAAATAATTAATCCGTCTAACATTTTTTTATTTCCTCTAAAGATTTTTGAGCTATTTTTTTATCAAATCTACTTTGCTTTGAAAACAGCTTAATTTAATGCGTCACATAATTTGTTAAAACTATCTGCTTTTAAAGATGCTCCACCAACTAGGCCGCCGTTTATATCGGGTTGCGCCATTAGTTCTTGAACATTAGCAGGCTTAACACTTCCACCATACAAGATACTGATGTCTAAACCAGTCTCTCCAAATAACTCAGTAAGTAATTTTCTAATTTGTGCATGAACCTCTTGCGCCATTTCAGGAGTTGCAGTTTTACCTGTTCCAATTGCCCATACGGGTTCATACGCTATAATTAATTCGCTCTCATTATTAAGTGAGATATCCTTAAGCCCTGCTTTTAATTGTCCAAGTACGACTTCACTTGTTTTTCCAGCTTCACGCTCTTCAATTGTTTCACCCACGCAAAAAACTGGCACTAGGCCTTTTTCAATCGCTTTATGAGTTTTCTTATTTAAAAAAGAATCAGATTCATTATAGTAAGCTCTTCTCTCACTATGTCCAACTAGGGTGAAGTGAGCTCCAAGTTCCATTAAAGACTCAGCATTCGTTTCACCTGTGTAGGCTCCTTGATCTTGATCAGATATGTTCTGAGAACCAATAAGAACACCAGCTGTTTTACCAAGTTCGATACAGCGTTCGGTATGGATAATTTGTGGGGCAATCCAAAAATTATTCTGATTATTACTTAGTTTTAGGCCTTCAAAAAATGAAGTTATCTCAGTAAGAGATTGATTCATTTTCCAATTTCCAACCATATATGATTTTGCCATATTACACTCCAAACTTAAGGGCTTGAATCCCAGGTAGTTCACCTTTCTCAATATATTCTAGACTTGCTCCGCCACCTGTAGAGATATGTGAAAACTTATCTCCAAGACCTGATTCTTTTACAGCAGCAACTGAGTCACCGCCACCTACTAAAGTGAATGCATCAGTTAGGTTAGCAATTGTTTCACAAAGAGCACTTGTGCCTTTTGCATAGTTTGGATTTTCAAAAATTCCCATAGGGCCATTCCAAAGAACTGTTTTAGCCGTTTTTAAAACATCACTATACTTAGTTACAGTATTTATTCCAATATCAAGTCCCATCATATCCTCAGGGATGGCCGCTGTTGGGCAATCACTTGGCTTACCATCAAAAGTACTAGAGATGACATGGTCGCTAGGGAGAATAATTTTATTTGATCTATCTGCGCGTAAAATAGACTTTGCTAAATCAACATCTTGCTTACTACAAAGAGATTTTCCTATTCTTCCACCTGCTGCTTGGAGGAATGGGTATGCCATTGCTCCACCAATAATTAAATGATCAACACTTACAATTAACTTCTCAATTGTTTTGATCTTATCAGCAACCTTTGCACCACCAATAACGGCGACAAAAGGTTTCTTAGGCTTATTTAAAATTTTGTCTAGATTTCTAATTTCTGATTGAAGTAAAATCCC
>JBNMNM010000306.1:0-4210 GCA_051275585.1 bacterium
ATGTTTGAAGTGAATAGCAAAATGAATGACGAAAGAGTTGAAGAAATAGGAGAAAATCATGTTGGCACATCGGCAAAAACGCCTTTACGTACTGATGCGTTTGATATTTCTGACAACGAAAAAATTGAAAAAATACAAGAAAGTGTAAAAGAGATTTTAGAAACACTTGGAATGGATTTAACGGATGATAGTTTACAAGGAACTCCGAAAAGAGTTGCAAAAGCTTTTGTTCAAGAATTATTTATGGGATTAAATCCTGCAAATAAACCTGAGCCATCTACTTTCGAAAACAATTACAATTACGGTGAAATGTTAGTAGAAAAGAATATCGTTGTATATTCTACTTGTGAGCATCATCTATTGCCAATTATCGGTAGGGCACACGTTGCTTATATTTCTGATGGACGCGTAATTGGATTGTCTAAAATGAATAGATTGGTTGAGTATTATGCAAAAAGACCACAGGTTCAAGAGCGTTTAACAATGCAAGTTGTACAAGCGATGCAAGAAGCACTAGGAACTGAAGATGTTGCTTGTGTGATTGATGCAAAGCATTTATGTGTAAATTCTAGAGGAATTAAAGATATTGAAAGTAGTACTGTAACTGCAGAGTTTGGCGGAAAGTTTAAAAACAAAGAAACTAAAAGGGAGTTTTTAGATTACTTAAAAATGAATACTACTTTTCATTAAGAAATTCATAAAACAGTTAAAAACGCCATTACGAAAGTAGTGGCGTTTTTTGTTGCATAAAAAAACTTTCCTTATTTTTTGAGACACAATTAAAAACTGTGCGTTATATTAATGTAAGGTGAACCAAACAATATCCTTTTTTGAATCAAATAGAAGTCATAAGAAAGTGTAAAGAGAACGATTATTCAGCTCAAGTTGAGGTGTATAATGCGTATAAGAACATGCTTTATAGTAGTTGTTTTCGAATTCTTAAAAACAGAGAAGATACAGAAGATATAGTGCATGATGCTTTTATAAAAGGGTTCAAAAAAATAAATCAAATTGCAGATGACATCAATATTGGAGCTTGGTTTAGAAGGATCGCAATTAATACAGCATTGGATAAAATAAGAAAAGAGAAAAACACTTTTCTACTAGAAGAGTCAACAGAAATTGATGCGCAGGTTGAAGAAGATGGTTTTGATGAGACAGAAGATGTGTCGATAGATTTTATCAAAGAATGCATTCATAAATTAAAAGATAAATACAGTGTCATTTTAGTATTGTACTTAATAGAAGATTATAATCACAGAGAAATTGCAACCCAATTGAACTTAAAAGAAAGTACAGTTCGGAATCAGTATGCAAGAGGTAAAAGCCAATTGTTACAAATGATACAAAACAATAAAGACCATGAATTTAAAAGAACATTTACAGCAACATAGAAATGAGTTAGATGATCAAGAAGTGTCTTTGAACTCAGAGGCTATTTTTAAAGGCAGATTGCAAAAAGAGATGCATCAGCCTAAAAAAGGAAAAATAATGTATGCACGGTTCATTTCTGTAGCTGCAAGTATTGTATTGGTGTCTTCTGTGTTCTTTTGGATGCAAAATTCAGTGGTATCTACAGAAACAAAAGAAGTATTGGCTTTTTTAGCTGATGATTCCGCAGGAACGCGATTAACAGGTGTTTATAAATTTGAAGATGAGTTTGAAAAAGAAGATTCTAAAATAATAAACACATTAATTAAAATACTGCATGACGATGCAAACGCAAATGTAAAAATAGCAACCATTGATGCGTTATTAAAATACCCAACAAATGAAAAAATAAGAATTAGTTTAATCACAGCGTTAGAAAAAGAAGAAACACCTTTAGTTCAAATAAAAATAATCAAATCATTGAGTTTTTTAAAAGAGAATCGTGCACGAAAATCGCTTGAAGAATTGATCAATAATTCACAAATATTTCCAATAGTTAAGAGTAACGCAACCTTGGCTATGAATCAATTAAAAAAATAATCATGAAAAATATAAAATCAATAATAATTATCGCTTTTTTAGTGGTTTTCACTACAAATGCACAAGAAAAAATGATAAAGTTTAACAAAGGGACTTTAAAGATTTGTTCTTCTAAGAACTTTGAAATTGAAGGCTACGACGGAGATGAAGTAATTATTAAAAGTTTGAAAGATGACAAATCAGCAGCTTTTGCAACTGTAACAAGTAGCTATTCAAATGGAAATAGCTATTCTATAAGTTCATCAAATAAAAATTATATAAGGAAGGAAAAAAGAAAATTGTTACTAGAAAAAAAGAAAGAGTTCTTTAAAAAAGGTAATTTAGTGAGAGTTGACCCCAAAAGAACTTATACCGTTGCAAGAGGGAAATCGAATAACCTCTTTTTTTCAAGAACAGATGCGGGTAAAAAAGAGGGGTTGAAAAGGCTAGGGAAGAAGCAAGAAAATAAAGAACTAGGAATCTACTTTACAATAGAGCAAAAAAACGGTGAGTTAATTTTTAAAGACAAAACTGATGGTCAAGTAGTGATGTTTGGGAATGAAAAATATTCAATTAAAATTCCGAATAGTATTAAATTAAATTGGGATACGAGTGGCTGTCATAAAAGTAAAAGCAATATGCCTTTTGTGATGTACACTTCTAGTGTGTCTTCATTGACAAATTTTAATGGAGAAGTAGAGATTTCTACATCATTAAACAATTTAAAGTTAACCGATGTTACTGGGCCGGTTTCTATCAATTCTATTGGCGGTAATGTAACTGTTGATTTTGAGAAAAAGAAACCATTAAAATTATACTCGATCTATACAAATAATGGATTTATAGACATTACTATGCCAACAGTTTCTGACGTAAGTGTAGATGCGAATGGAGCAGCTATTTATAGTGATTTAAATTTTATTGTATTGTCTGATACAGAGTCAGATGGTCAACAACATATGAAGTTGAAAATGAAGAAAGGGCGTGTTAAAATGAAGTTAGAAGCTGGTTTTGGAACGATCTATTTAAGAAAGAAGAAATAAGGTTAGACATAGAACAAAAAAGCCGATGCATATACATCGGCTTTTTTAGTTTTATAAAAGTAGTGTTATTTTTTAATGATTTTTAATCTTCCAATTCCACTATATAGTATCAATCCACCAAACAATAAGTTAAATAAAATATAGATACTTCTACTTTCAGTTTTTAAAGAGAAAATTAGATTGTAAACTTCTTGTTCATTGAAAACGGCATAAAAACCTTTGATAACAAAACTTAAGCCGACAATGATGTATAAAAATGGAATTACTTTTTTCATTTTTTTATTAGAACCCATTCTCCCTTTTCAATTAAAGGAATGGCTTGTTTAAATTTTACTTCTTTTTCTTCTCCAGAGAGTACGTTTTTAATGGTAACTCTTTCGTTTCTACCAACTTTAGGCTGTTCTCTTACAACAGTTTCTACTGGTTGTTGTGAAGATTGCTGTTGATTTCTTGCATTATTCATGGCGCGTTCAGAGCTATTTTGTACATCTGCCTTACTTGTATTTAAAGATTCTCTTTTTTGCTGACGCGCTTCAGATATATTTCCTTGATTAGGTATTTCTCCTTTAAATAAGAAAGATAAAACTTCTTTATTAACATCATCGATCATCACTTTAAACAATTCAAAAGCTTCAAATTTATAAACTAATAATGGATCTTTTTGCTCGTAAGAGGCATTCTGAACAGAACTTTTTAACTCATCCATTTTACGTAAATGAGTTTTCCAGTTTTCATCAATTATTGCAAGTGTAATATTCTTTTCGAAATCTTTTACAAGCTCTTTTCCTTCAGATTCATAAGCGCTCTTTAAGTTGGTTACAACTTGTAAAGTCTTAACTCCATCAGAAAAAGGAACTACAATTCTTTCATATTTATCACCTTCATTTTCATACACATCCTTAATTACAGGGAAAGCTGCAACAGCGTTTCTAGCAATTTTATCTTGATAATGTGCATAAATTGTTTCGTATAACGTATCTATTAATGAATTTTCATCCATAGATTCAAATTCTTCTTTACTAAACGGAGACGTCATAGAAGATAAACGAATCAATTCGAATTCGAAATTTTGAAAATCTTTTGTTGGTTTATTTGCATTAACAATTACCTGACAGGTATCGTAAATCATATTTACAATGTCAATTTTTAAACGATCTCCATCTAAAGCATGTCTTCTACGTTTGTATACAAACTCACGTTGAGAGTTCATAATGTCA
>JBNMNM010000307.1:0-4176 GCA_051275585.1 bacterium
GTGCAGTTGAAGCTGTCCAAGATGGTGTAACAGGCTATTTAGTAAATCCAGAAAATTTGAATGAAATTGTAGATAAAGTGAATATTCTATTTAAATATCAAGGTTTACGGAAAAAATTTGGAAAATCAGGCAAATCGTGGGCAAAGCTATTTCTTTGGGAAAATAAAGTAGAAATGATCCATCTAATTACACAACAGTTTTTTCAGCAAAAAGTACAAATCCGAAAACGAACAAAGCCTATTTGATTTTATGAAAAATAATTTTAGAATTCTTGTTGTTGATGATGACCCAGTAATGCGGTCATTACTTTCTTTTCGACTAGAAAGTGCAGGCTATATTATTGAAACATGTGAGTCAGGAGAAGAAGTTTTAGAGTTAATTGAAAAAATAAATTTCCTTATAAATTAGTCCTTCTTGATATCATGTTACCAGAAATGAATGGTAACGAAGTCCTTATTCATATCCGAAAAGAATATGCTGAGTGTCAAGTAATTTTGATGACAGCATATCCCTCCATAACATTAGGTGTTGAAGCAATTAAAGATGGTGCTTTTGATTTTATATGTAAGCCCTTCGATATGGAACAACTTCTCCAGCTTGTTAAAAATGCAAAAGAAAATATCAATTTAAAACAAGAAAATCAAATCCTTCGTCAAAAACTCTCAAAGCCCCAAGGTTTTTCTGACCTTATCGGGCAATCCCCAAAAATGAAGGATGTGCGACAGCTCATTCGTCAATCGGCAAGTAGTCAAGCAACGGTTTTAATTACTGGGCAAAGTGGTACAGGAAAAGAAGTGGTTGCAAGTACAATTCATAAAAATCCCCCTGTTCATAAAGAGCCTTTTGTTGCCATTAATTGTGGTGCTTTTCCTCCAAATTTAATTGAAAGTGAACTGTTTGGTTATGAAAAAGGAGCTTTTACAGGAGCCAACAAACAAACCATTGGAAAATTTGAGCAAGCTCAGAATGGAACTATTTTTCTTGATGAAATAGGAGAACTTCCTTTAGAAGCCCAAGTCAAACTACTTAGAGTTCTTCAAGAGAAAGAAGTTGTTCGAGTTGGAGGGCATGAGCCTATTGCTTTAAATATTCGGATTATTGCAGCAACAAATCGAAATCTTCAAGAATGTATTCAAGAAGGAACATTTAGAGAAGATCTATTTTTTCGAATAGCATTGTTTTTGATTGGACTGCCTCCTCTAAATGAATGTGGAAATGATATAGTTATTCTAGCAGAACATTTTTTAGCAAAATATTCTCTGATGGAAAAACGAGACCAAATAAAACTAAAAAATACAGCACAGAAATTTTTAAAAGAACAACCGTGGGTAGGAAATGTAAGACAGTTAGATAATTGTATTTATCGCAGTATTTTAATGAATCCAAGTAAAACGGAGTTAGATGCTAGTGACATAAAGTTACTTCCAATGGTTCAAAAAAATAATTCTACAAGTCAAAACTCATTATTTCAAAATGAGATCATTCCATTAAAATTGATTGAGGCAAAAGCAGTAAAAGAATCATTAGTTTTAACAAAAGGGAATGTTCGAGAAGCATCAGTAAAACTAGAGATTTCTAGAGTTACTTTATATCGGAAGATGGAAGAATACAAAATTGATAAGAATGGGAATGATCTTAATTAATCACTCCGAGTAATTGTGATTATTGTGTATTTTGTTTTCCAATTAATTGATTAAATTGCAAGTGGTGAGGATTGCTGATTTTCAACATTCTTTCAGGAGAGTCCTGCATAGTTGATACTCTGCAAGCCTGTGTTTGTTTTTTGGCCATATTTATCTCTCTCAAACAAACAAAACGATACTGAAAATCATTTAGAAAGTTAGAATCCCAGAAGAGCTTTCCTATTTCTTGGCTATATTTAATAACGCACTGTGAGCCTTTCAATTGTTGAATAATATGACTTGTTTTGGAGGTGCTCGATTTTGCTTTCAATTCAATGAATAAGATAACTTTTATTTTTTCTGTGTCACATATGATTACAAAATCTGCCCTTTTGCATTCACCTTTATTACCTTTGAAAATATTTTTTGGAGCAGGATAGTCATCAGTTTTGAATACAATAACTTGGTTTTCTGGTGGTAAACCCTTTATTAAAACAGAATATTGTCCTTGTTCTTCTAATGTAACTTGTTTGGTGCTTTTACCGTAAGGGTGATCTTCAAGTGGAACGATAGCTTTTTCTTGGAGCATTTCTTTAAGGATAGTTATATGGGGCATCACTCTTCTCCCCATATAATCTCGTCCTGAATTCTGTTCATTGTATCTATTGTTGTGTCAAAACTTTTGGCTTCAATGCCCATTTTTGAATCTATATTAGCAGTGGTTAGCGTTTGACAAGTCGTTTTCCTTTGATTGCCAGGGACTTTAACCGATGATTTCTCAGCAATATATACTTTGAATTTTTCAGGTTTAATTATTTCTTTAGAAGAATAACCTTCATTTTTGGCAATATCTTGAATATGTGGACTGTCATTGTGTAGCATAATCAATGTATTGAGTTCTTTTATAATATAATCGCTATGAGTAGTTATAAATACTTTAATACCTATATTAACTAACCGAGCAAATAACCGAGCAATTTTTCTTTGATTTTCAGGGTGAAGATTAAGCTCTGGTTCATCAACGATTAAAATATCACCTGGTTTTGCTAAATGCTTTAGATAAAAGCCTATTCCCAATAGAGACCTTACAGCACTTGAGCTTTCGTCCATAGTTAGCTTTAGATTCTTTTTGTCTGGCGTGAAATACAATTCATCATCTTTAGTGACTGTGTATTTACCACCGATTATGCTGGAAAAATCATTTAGCAGATCAGGGTGATGTTTTTGAAGAAATCCTGTTTCTTTAGCTAGCCCTTCAAGTTCACGGATAAATTCGACATTTTTTTCAACAGGTAATGCATAATCTGGATTTGATTTGAGTAGCAACTTTATTGGGTCTATGTTTTTTTCGGAGAGACTCATTTCTTTTAAAAGTTTATTTCTGGAAAAATTTAACTCTTTTCTGAAAATAGCTGCTCCTGTGCGTTCAGCACTTGCGATGAAAGGAGTTGGGAAATGTTTTCCAAAAATAATATCCTTTATTGCGTCACAGATAACTTTAGAGATAATTTTTGGGGGAAAATTAACTGTATGTTTTTCAGTTAGGAGTGTAACCGTTATCTCTGTGCTTTCTTCTTTTTTTGTAATAGAAATTTGTTCTCGGTTTGATGAACTAATAAGTCCTTCATATTGTTGTTTTATTGCGGTATGTTTGTTTTTGTCTAAATCTAATTCTAACGAAAAGTGAGCTTCTTTTAGTTTGTCAGGTGATGTTGCAAATATATGCGAAAGCTGGCCTGAATACTTTTTGCAACCGTTAAGTAGAATATTTTCAATGTCGTCAATGTAAGGTGATATATCAATAGTTACTACACCATTGTTAAGAAGCTCGGAGGTCTTCTCTTGAGGTATATTTATAGAAAGTAGATCTCTCCATAAATATAGAAACCCGTAAAGTGCATATGCAGCATATGTTTTCCCTGTATTGTTACCACCACAAATGATTGTCATTTCGCCAAGGGTTAATTCTGCATATCTAAGTACTCCTAAGCTATTTAATTTAACTTCCATTATATCCCTTTAAGATTACAATAATCATAGCTTGTTTTTTAGTGTTTATATCAATAAATTCTAAGTCATGATATTTTTTGAAGACTTTTTACCACATTAAATCTAAAAGAATTTAGTTGTTTCTTTCTTTGGACTGGTAATCCAAAAAGATATCATTGCTGTTGATAGAAAATTTCTACGTCATTCCTTTGATAAAGTCTCTAAAAAATCAGAAATTTATATGCGTTTGCTATGGATTATTCAACAAGAGCATCATAAAGTGAAGGTGAAGTAGAAAGTGCAGAAAATAAAGTATAATTTTGAAAGAGTTGATAAACAAATGAATCTGGAGAACAAACTAATTTAATTTGAACATCAAATTTAATTAACCAAGAAATAAAACCTAAAACAGTACTATCAATTTGCTGGGTATTAGAAAAATCTAATACAAATTCTGACATTGAGCAGGTATAAATTTTAAAAAAATATTTAATATATATCTGATTTTATTGCCTTTTTATATTTACGAGGGAATTAGTAAAAATATGTATCAACATCAATTCCA
>JBNMNM010000308.1:0-4148 GCA_051275585.1 bacterium
TTGTTCCATAATCATATTGGATACTTCATACCCACCAATTTTTAAGTATTTTTGATAGGCACTTTCTAAAGACTCTTCAGCTTGATGATAAAGAAATATTTTTTGAAAGCTTGTTCCTAATTGATGAAGACACCACGCTTCTTCTTGAATGAGTTCCCCTTTTCTATAATGTTTTAGTGCAACCTCTAAACAATGAATAGCTTGATTGTAGTCTTCAAGTTCAATAAAAACAGTTGCAAGGTTAGAATAAATATAGGGATAAGTATCACTCAAGTTTTCTTTTTGAGCAATTGTTTGTGCTACTCGTAAACTGATGAGAGCATCATCAAGCTTTCTTAGGTAAAGATGAATATTTGAGGTATGAACCCAAACTAAAGCTAATCCTTTTTGGTTTTTTGTTTCTAAATATCCATTAATTACACTTTCGCTAAGCTTTAATGCTTCTTCATGTTGTTCAAGAGCACAAAGGGATTGTAACCTTTCATGTTGTAAAAATGTAAGCCAGTGCCGATCATTGACTTCCTGAAAACGGCTTTCGGCATGATCAAAATAGGTTAAAGCTGTTGTATGAGCACCTCTACGAGCATTTTCTACTCCTAAATCGCAATACTCTTGACCTTTGGCTAAAATTTCGTTTCTTTGAGTAATATCCATAATAAAATGAATGGGCTAAATCGTTATTTTTTGTTTATTTTAGATTTTCCATTTCTTTTTCTGAGAAATATAAATAAAATCCAAAAAAAAAATTATTTTAAACTAAACTTTTGAACTAGGTTCATCGTGTGATTGAGTTCTTTCGTGATATCTTCACCCAACATCATTTTTTATTTTGGGGTAGTTCTAGCCTTATTGTTCTTTTACTTTTATCGGCAATGTATTTTTGGAACCGTATTTATCAAGTTGAAAAAATTCGTAAATTGGTTGCTCGTGAATATAATGTACGAAAAGATTTAACAGAACAAGACCGAGACTGGGTTTTTGATATTCTCTCAACTTCAAAAATCAATTCTAAAGATTTTTTTGAAAACCCACAAATTTTTGAAATTGCTCTGGATCGTTATAAAGAGAAAACAAAAGAAACAGAACCTTATATTAAAAAACTACCTGCATTAAGAAATAAGTTAGGTTTTTCTTTAGCAACTAAAGATGTAACTTTTTTAAATACACGACAACTTTTTGGTGGAATGAAGTTAAGAACTCATGCTATTCATCAAGCTCATTATTTTCATTATTTTGCTCAAGTTCTTGTTGTTTATGAAAATTGCTTTTGGATTTCTGCTCCAACAGAATATGACCTTGAGGAAGAATTAAGTTCTGATTCTCCCATTACCTTTATTCATACTCCAAATAGTGGGCAATCATATAAATTTTCATGTGAAATTTTGCACCAAGTAAATACTCCAATTCCTGCAATTATTTTAAAGCATGCAAATTTTATTGAATTATTAAATCCTCGTGCTGTTGAGCGAACAGGGCTCCAAATTCCAGTTAATTTAGAGATTGTAACACAAAGCAACAAACAACAAATTTTTGCAAACTATACAGAACCTCAACCTCTTTGTGGATTTAGTGTTGATCTTAGTACAAGTGGTTTATTATTTCAGACCCGTGAGTTTCTACCTGAAATTGAGGAAAATGAGAAGCTCATTGTAAAATTTCAGCTTGATGAAGAGGAGTGTCGATTAATGGCAGAAGTAGTCTCAACTCAATTGGTTAATAATGAATACCGCTACTTGCATTTACGATTTTTAGATATTTCAAGGCAAGCACTTGAAATAATTGGAACGATGATTACTGAGAAATAAATCAAGGCAGTTTTCACTGCCTTTGTGTTAATTATTATCTTTGAAACGTGCAATTTGATTATTTAAAGACTCAGCCATTTCATTAATATCTGTGGTACTTTCTGCTACTTGAGTTGTTGTCGCAGAAAGCTCCTCGGCTGCTGTCGCAATGGTTTCACTCTCTTTGGTAGAATGTTTAATATTATGATTAATTTCCTGAATTTTTTCACTTTGGGAAATAATTGCATTGGTAACGCTATTAATCCCTATTGAAACTTCTCCAATTTGTTCAATAATATCGTTTAAAACTGTGGCAGTCTCAGTAATAACCTCATTTCCATTTTGAACATTCTGGTTACTCACCTCAATCAGTTTTCGAATTTCAATTACAGCACTACGACTTCTTTCTGCAAGTCTCCTTACTTCATCAGCAACCACAGAAAAGCCTTTTCCAAACTCACCAGCCTTTGCTGCTTCAATCGCAGCATTAAGGGATAAAAGATTAGTTTGATTGGAGATATCAGTGATTACAGAAATAATTCCTGTAATTTTATTACTACTTTCCTCAATTTGTCCCATCGAAACATTGGTTTGCTGGACAGACTCAGCACCACGAGAGGCACTTGTTTCTGCATCATTAGCTGCAATCTGAATTTCTTGAATTTGTTTTGCAGCATTTGCAAATGCTGAAGAAATTTCTTGAATGTTGTTATTGCTGTCTTGAAGGTTTTCAGATTCTCGTTCTGTAGCCTCTGCGATTTCATTGGATGTGATTTGCATCTCTTTTGTTGTAGAACTGAGACTATCAGCAGTGCTCACTAATTTCTCTGCATTTTGAGCAACTTCTTGAACAATGATTTTTAAATCTTTTGTTGTTTTAGTTGAAGTTTCTTCTGCTTTTTTAAATGCATGAAAAGCTCGATCTTTACTTGCTGAAAAAAGCTGAGCCAAAATTAATAGAAAAATACTAAGAGAAAAATTTGCCATTCTTGCTCTTTTAGGGCGAACTTCTATAGGAATCACACTTTCAGGAAGTTTTGCACTAATAAGAAATAAAAGAATGAAGAGTAGTATAACAGCAGCACCCCAAAACCATCCTGATTTCTTTCCTGCAATCAAAATTGCCATAACAGGAATTGTTCCAAGCCAAGCAACCCCACCTGAATCAATACCGCCAGTCATGATCTGTACGTAAGTCAGATAACCAAAAAGAAGGGTTACAAAATAATTTGCAGCAATCACAAAATTGCTACTTTTTAAAATCATAGGACAAGTAATTAAGAGAAGAATACAAACTACTGTTGCAATAGCTCCTCCTGTAAATCCCATTCTATAAAAACTAACTGTATAAATAATCCCCAATAAGAACCAAGCAACAGAAAAATGAACTAATAATCTTGAAGATCGATGGTGTTCAATATTCTGTTTAAATTTTTCAGGAATCCAGCTTTCTACAAAGGAGTTATAAAGACCGTCATTATTATTCATTGTGTTCCTTCACATTATTATTATTAAAATCAATAAAAAGAGTACTGTGTTTATGGTTAATTTTTTTGCAATAAAGTTTAAGCAATTGTAAAAAATAAAACGAACATGCTAAAAATATTATCTTTTTCAACAAGGGATACAAGATAATTTTGTTTTTTTTATCTAGATGTAAAGGTCTAGCTGTTTCGTTGGCTAGTTGTTTTGTTCGTGAGGAAATAATCAAATGAGAGTGTATAGCATTTGCAAATAATATTGTTTAATAAATAGAGTTTAAATTATTTTTCTTCAAATTTCTTCTTTTAGAAAAAGGTTGTTTACAATTAAGGTTTAATTTTTTTACTCAAAAATTCGACGAGTAGTCTGATTTTAGGTGATAAATGGCGATTTTGTGGATATAACGGCCAAATTCCTTCACTTGGTTCACGATAATTATCTAGGATCGTAACCAAGTCACCACGCTTGATATGACGTTGTACATAATAATCTGGTAGTTGAACTATTCCGATTCCTTTTAAAACTGCATCAGTCAAAGCATGACCGCTGTTGCAATGAATACTTCCATTAATTCGTACAATATGCTTTTTGCCTTTCTCCTGAAATCTCCAATAATCTAAGTTTCCACGCAAGCAATTGTGATGTGCTAATTCTGACAATACATGAGGTGTTCCAGAAGAGGTAAGATAGTCATGTGAAGCACAAACATATCGAGTACGTGTTGATAGTTGTTTGGACATCAAACCAGAATCTTCTAATTTTCCTAACCGAATAGCGAGGTCAAACCTTTGCTCAATTAGATCAATCTTTTGGTTGGTTAGCTCCAAATGTAATTGAATGTCTGGATACTGAAGTATAAAGTCATGTGGCAATGGTGCAATG
>JBNMNM010000309.1:0-4148 GCA_051275585.1 bacterium
AAAATTAACTGATAGTGTGTTTTATGAACCACAAATATTGGTTTTTCATTTTCCTTTTTTTTGTCTTCCCATAAAAATGTAATTTTTGGTTTTAACTCAATTTTTTGAGTAACCTTCTTAGAAATGTTTTCCTGCTTTTTCTGTTGTTTGCTTTTTACTAAAATATCCTCTTTTTGTTCTGGTTGAACTTTTTGAGGAAGTTTAATGGAAAGAACTCCTTGTTCTTTTTTAGAGGGCTTACATATAGGACAGCGAGGAGCAGATTGATAATAAAAGAAACTGAATTTGCTTAAAATTTGTTGTTGTTCTGCTGGAATTGACCAACTAAATACAAGATATTTTCCTCGATAATGTCCTTTGAATTTTTGAACTTGAGGAAGAATTCCTTTTTCTTGAATGGGTTCAGGAGCCGTTTTTCTTCCACAACCGATAAAAAATACAAGAACAAAAGTGAGGATACTAAATTGAGTTATTTTCAATTGAACCTCTTATAAAAATGAAATGAAATTACTTGTTTTTGTTGAATGACCTTTTCTGAGTCAGACACACTTTCTAGTTTCCATGAAATAAAGGTAGAATTGGAAATAAAAAGTTGAACTCCAACAGAATAAAAAGCATTTTCTTCAATTTGATTTGCAGTTGTTGTGTGACTACTTGATTTATATTCAAAATCAGCTTTCTGCCATCCAACTCCAACGCTTGTATATAGATAATGAGAAACAAGAGGGACCATATAACCAATCTCAACACTATTTGTTGTGAGGTTGAATCCGTTATAAGAAGTACTATCTACAGTAAAACTAGAATCAAGTTTACGAACAATTAACTCACTTCGAGAGAAGCTAAGGGAAAAATTCGAAGCATAACAACCCATTCCAAAATAAGGAGAGCTTTCAATTTTGAAATTTGAAGTATGTTTTTCTTGAGTGGTTCCTAGTTGAAAGTAAATACTTTGGCTTCCATACCCAATATGACAGAAGTTTTTTCCATCAATAATTTGAATTTGCTCATAAGTAGGAAGTGTAAAGGGCGTCAATAATTCAGAGTTATCCTGTGCAAATAACAAACTTGGAAAAAGGAAAATTAATGAGAAATAGAAAGTTCCCTTTATCTGTTTTCTAAAGATTGCTTTCATAAAATTAATCGTTCAGAAGTTTACGTTGGAAGTTTTGTCCGAATACAGTGAATGTTAATGTGACTTGCCGTTTTACATACTCTTTTTCTATTTGGTCAAAAGTTCCTGTTGTAATAGACTCAGTGTAGTTTGCGGTGAGTGTATAACAAGGGTTATTATATGTTAATGTTGCAGTAGCCCCAGTAAGAAATCGGTTTAATCGAACTACACTATCTGTTGATTCTTCTAGTGTTTTTCGGCTCATATCCCATGTTCCAGAAAGTGACATGCTTAGTTGGCTACCAATGTGGAAAGCGTTTGCAATTGAATAGGTATTCGAAACTGACTTTTCAGGTGAGCCATCAAATTCTTGGTAGGCTTTTGTATTTCGGGTATAACCTACAGAAAGAGAACCACCATCATTTGATTTTACCGCAAGACTAAAACTTGTCTCAAGAATTTTTTGGGTATTATGGTCGTAACGATAAAATAGGCTTGCTTTATATGCAGGACTTGGAGTCAGTGCCATTGAAATTCGAAGCGGAAGATATTTTTCACCGTAATCATTTTCTCGGTAAGTTTCCGCAATCTGAGGCCCTTGAAATGCAGATTCAGTATCCGTAGAGCTATCTTTTCGATTCAAGTCAAATATTTGAATTAAACTTAAGGAAAAAAGTTCAGAGACACTAGTAGCCTTTCCTATTTTTCCAAAATATTTGGTGTCAATCTGAAAAGTCAAAGTTTGTTTTGCAAATGTTTGATCTTGAGAATCAAACATAGTTGAGTATGTTGTATAATCTGCTGATGTATTTGCAAGTGTCGAACTTCCTGGAGAAGTTGCTAAGCTATTTCGCTGGTCAGTATCACTGACAAATTCATAAATCAATCGAGGACGGATACTAAGTTTTCCTATATTTTTTCCTGCCTTTTTATAGAAACGAAATAACTCAAAATTCATTTCTAATGAGATATACTCATGGTTCCAACCAAAACTTTGATCATATTCAGTAAAGTTGGAGTCTGTCGTATCTCCACTGGCAGACAAATATTTTATGTCATAACTATTAAATGTTTTTCGATAAGAAGGAATAATGTTTAAGAATCGAAAACTAATGGGAATATTAATATCAAAAACGGCTTGAGTTCTACTTCCCTTCCATCCTTCTTCACGGCTAAATTGAGTATTAGTAAGGTCTGTAGAAAAACTAATCGGACTTCCAAAAATTCTAGAAAAGGCTTGTGATAACTCAATTTCAGGAAGTCGACTTAAATGAGTTGATTCATCTGTCGATTTATCAAAAATAGAGGCATATAAATATTGTTTTCCTTGATCAACTTTAATTTGAAGACCACCTCCATTCCAAGGGAAAGCAATTTGTAGTTTGTCTTGGCTTGCATACTCTAAATCTACAGAGGATGAAAAATATTCTGTTTTTACTTGCTCGTCACTATTTCTTTGTGATGTGAGAAATAGTTGTCCGCCAAAAAAGTTTTGTTTATGGCGAAGTGAGTAAAAATAACGGGCAGGTGTTAAATCTGTAGGATTACTTGTTAAAGCTCCTATGTTTTCATTGTTTAAATCCCGTTCTTGATCTGTTTCATCAAGATACCAAGCAATGAGTTCTCCTTTCATTCCTTTAGTAAAAGCATAGTTATACTCTAAACCTAAACCTGTTCCTTTAGTTTGGATAAAGTCGGGGGTAACTGTTAAGTCATGTTCTTTATCAAAGGCAATAAAGTAAGGTAACTGTAATCGTTTTTCGAAAAGATGTGGAAATGGATCAAAATTAAAGGTGAATTTTGGAGCTAATAGTCCAGTGGCTCGGTTTGCCTTTGTAGACCATGAAATAATTGGAGTATACGCAACAGGAAAACCATGAAATAGGATTCGAGTATTGGTTGCCCATGCGAAGTCGTCTATATTGTAGACAAGGTAACTTGTGTGAATTTCAATCCCTGGAGATTGAGGATTACAATTGGTTAGAATCCCTTCATGAATAATAAATTTATTTTCACTAACACGACGTATTTTTTTTGCCGTGATGTAAACATTTTTTTCTTGAGAAAATAGGGTCGCATTCTCAAAAAGAGCTTCTTTTGTTTTTACATTATAGGTGAGTTTGGTTCCTGTTAGAAGAAGCTGTTTATTTCGTAAGGTAACATTTCCCGTTAAATGGGCAATTTGTTTTTTTGTATCGTATTTGAGCAGTGTGGCAGTAAATAAATCATCACCAATAACAATTCTAGGCTTTTGATAATAATAAATTCCTGTTTTTTGGTCAAAATTATAGGAGTTTCCTTCGATAACTACTGACTTTGCTTTTGCAAATAACAAAGAGGGAGCGAAGCAACTTAGGATTGCAATAAAAACAATGTAAAAAGAAGATGAAAGATTCTTCAAAAGGAAATTTTATTTTGTGTTAAAGGCTTCTGAAGCAAACGCCTCAGAAACCTGTTAAATATGAATTAGTCTAATGATTTTAAATAAAGATCAGCAGCTTTACCCATAATATCCATTGTTCTTGGAACCATTAATGATGGATTTTCTAATGATCCATCAAGAAGACTTGCACTTTCAAAGATTTGTTCTACACATTCTTTAAGAAGTTCATCTTCAGGTTTTGTTTCTTGAATCTTAGAAAGATTTTTGATTAGAGAATTACTTAAGTTGATCTCAAGAATTTTCTTAGCACCAACAAAATCTTGGTTCATTGATTTCATCATTCTTTCCATATGTGCATTCATTGCATCTTTAGGACTTACTAAAGTACATGCACTATCAATAAGTCGTTTTGACTCGATAACATCACCAACTCGATCTCCAAGAGTGTCTTTGAAGTACTTAATGATTCCTTCTTTTGAAGTATCAGAAAGAGCATCTTCTTCATCTTCTTTTTCGATTTTTAAGTCAGCTTTGTCAGTTCCAACAAGTTTTTTACCTTCATATTCACCAATATCTGGCATTAAGAAATCATCAATTTCTTCGTAAAGATAAAGAACTTCAATATCATTTTTCTTGAAGTATTCTAAGTTT
>JBNMNM010000310.1:0-4136 GCA_051275585.1 bacterium
GACTTCCACTAACTCCTATCTCTAAAAAATCAAAATCTGTTGTCACTACAATGTTTGAAAACTATTTAAGTTAATCAACTAAATTTATTACCTTTATAGGACTTTTATGATTAAAAATCTTTGTGTTTTCTGTGGTTCAAACTCTGGAAAAAATCCAGCATTTACAAATGCAGCTAAGGCATTAGGAAAAATTCTAGTTGAAAACGATATTGGCCTTGTTTATGGCGGTGGTAACATAGGATTAATGGGAGTTATTGCAGAAACTGTTTTTGAGCTAGGTGGTAATGTAATTGGAGTTATTCCTCGTTTTTTAGAAGAATTAGAAGTTGCATTTTCACAAGCTCATGAACTTCATATTGTTGAAGGTATGCATGAAAGAAAAGCAATGATGGCTGATCTTGCTGATGGATTTATTGCAATGCCTGGAGGGTTTGGAACCTTTGAAGAAATTTTTGAAGTTGTTACATGGACTCAATTAAATATTCATCAAAAACCTTGTGGATTACTTAATATTGATGGGTATTATAATCATCTACTTTCATTTTTAGACCACGCAACAGATCAAGATTTTCTTAAACCAAAATATCGAGAATTATTAATAGAGGATTCAACACCAATTTCACTTTTACAAAAAATGAATATTCTAAGTTAGAAATGCTAACTAAGTACTTAGTCACAAGTAAATCAGTATTTTATATCCATTTAAACCTTAATTTTCAACAACTTAGCTTTAATTAAATACTGGGTACTTTATCACTATTACTTAATAACGAGAATAGAGTTGAAGCATAAAGGCATAATCATTTCTCCATTTTTCAATCTCTTGCCAAATTTTCAACTTCTCTTCTCTCGACAGCTGTGACTGTAAAGAAAAAGCTACATGATATGATTTTGACGTAAATGGTGTTGTATGAATAATTAATTTCTTTTTAAAACGTGGGTTTTGATTAAAACTTTCTGCCAAAATTGAAGTTGTAATCATTGAACCTCGTTTATCTCGCAACAATTTCCTTACATTTTGTAAATCATTCGATACAACCTCAACCCAAAACTTTTTTTCTTTTAGAAAACGAATAAAACTCTCTCCTCTAGGAACACGAATGGGTTGGGGAATAGATCTAAGATCTCCAATAAATTCATAATCACTTTTTTTTGAATTATAGGTCACAACCATATGGTCAACCTGCATAATTCGATAACGTGACTCTTTCTTTACTCGAGCAAAAGGAGGAAAATATAAAAACCGAGCTAGGACTGGAGAATATGCAATGGAGATTACACCATCTACCATTCCCCGTTTTGCATAAATCTGAGTACAACGAACTCTAGGAAAAGTTCGAATTTGAATTTGGTATTGAAGACTTGATAATGCTTTTTTTACAATATCAATATGCATTCCTTTTGCTTTTCCTTTTTCACTAAAAGTGAATGGATGCCAACTCCGACTATCAACACAAAAACGGAGTGTTTTTGCAAACACCGTTTGCGAAAAAAAAAGGAATCCTAAAAGAATGCAGATTGTTTTCATTTTTTAATTAATTTCCATTGTAATAAAAGTTTTTGATACGCAATTGTTTCAGGTTTTGGCCGACTTCTTTTTGCTTTTGGTGCTCCTTTTTTTTGTAACCAATATTGACGACTACGAATTGGATTTAGATGTGGAGCATACTTTGTAAGCTTCATTTTCATCATGGCTTGATCTTGCTTTTTTGCAAGTTCAGTCATTGCTTGTTGTGGAGTTAGCTTTCCTTCAACTGCTTTTGCAATAGTTGTCCACCAAATCCCTGAAAGTGCGGGGTAATGAGGAACATTAACTCCAGTATCTGTAAATTTTTTTTCATCTGGAGAACGATAAAACTCGATCAAACCACCATAATGTTTTGATTCTTTTGTGAGATATGGATGAAACACTGTAGATTTACGAACAGGAGTTGCTCCAATTAGAAACTTTTTTAATCCAATTGTTTTTGATACACAAAATTGAGCCCACAACCAAGCCATTGCACGACGTTTTCTGCGAATATTCCAAGGAATAGTCCAACTTCCTGCATCTTGATAACCAAGCTTCATTCCTTTTTCCCAATATCTTCCATGTGGGGTTGGAGCTACTCGCCAAACAGGAAGACCATTTTTTCCAACAACAGCACCACCTTTATGATGAAAGCGTTTATCTGATAACCATGTAATATATTGAAAAATTCGTTGTGCCACATCTCCTCGTGAAGCTCTTACTCCTGCATGATGCCACTCCCAATTCTTTGCTTCAGGTGGAGCATATAAACGCAACCACTTAAGATATTTAGTTAAAGCATAAACGGCAGCAGGGCCATTAAGGGCACCTCCTCGTGCAACTAAAGATCCTCTCGGAACCCGATTAATCACTCGAATTCCCCACTCATCAACAGGCAAACCATTTGGAAGACCTTTATCTCCTACTCCAGCCAACGATAACCATGCATCCGTGAAACGCCACCCTAAAGAAGGTGATGGTTTTCCATAATCTAAATGACCATAAGCTTTTACCCATTTTCCATTTGGGTTTTTCATTCTTCTGCCTGTAAAAAATTTAGCAATATCTTCATATGCTGCCCAATTTACAGGAACACCTAAGTCATATCCAAAACGCTTTTTAAAATCTCGTTTAGCCTTTTTATTTTGAAACCAATCATAACGAAACCAGTACAAATTTGCGAACTGTTGATCTGGAAGTTGTAACTGATTTCCTGTATAATCTTGACCAAATTCAAGGTTCAAAAAGTCTTTTAAATCTAAACCAGGATTTGTATATTTTTTTCCTTCTTTTTTTAAATATTTTCCTAAATCAACTACTCGATTTAAACGAAGATGAGTGCCAATTAAATCTCCATCATTGACATAAATATCGTAAATCACACGTCCAGTCATTAATTGTTCTGTGATTTTTTGAACAATTTGTCCTTCTCCAATAATATCATGCTGAACTTTAATTCCTGTAATTTCTTGAAATGCTTTTGTTAAAACATCTCTTTCCCAAAAATGAGTCTTAATATGTTCTGCAACAGATTTGATTTTTCTGCCACGAAATGGTTTTGTTGCACGAGCAAACCATAAAAATTCTTTAATTCTTTGTTGCTCACTTAATGCTGATGGAGTAAAATTTTTTGCCCATCGAATTGCAGCTTTTTCATATCGATCTAAAGCAAATACTGGATAATTCATCATCATTATCCATAACAAAAAGAAGACAAAACATTTCTTTATTTGTTTTTGATTCATCTATTTTTAACTATGTTGTATCAAAAATTTAAATTCGATTACTCAAAAAAAAATATCTTAATCAATACTTTTAAAATTACTAATGATTACTAGCTTTTTACCTATTGAACCTAAAACCGCCAAAATTTTAATTTTAGGGTCAATCCCTGGAATTGAGTCTTTAAAGCAACAACAATATTATGCTCATCCAAGAAATGCATTTTGGTATATTATGGGTAAGTTATATGGTGCACTCCCTGAATTAAGCTATTCGCAACGGAAATATATTTTAGAGTTGAACCATATAGCCGTTTGGGACACCCTGAAACATTGCGAACGAAAAGGAAGTTTAGACAGTAATATTATACAAGATACAGAAATAACCAATTTATTAGAAGAATTTATTCAAAAACATCAAAAAATCCATGCGATTGGTTTCAATGGAAAGAAATCACATCAAACATTTATCAAGCATGTTTGGAAAAAAAATCCTTCTTTTTGGGATCAAATCAAGCTAGTCCCTCTTCCCTCAACTAGTCCAGCTCATGCAGTTTTATCAAAAGAAGAAAAAGCATTACTTTGGTCAGAACAACTTAATGTACCAATACTTTAATAACAATTAATTTTATTTTTGTACTAAAAAATTCAAATTTTGATTCTATTTGCAAGAACATCTTTTTTTGTTAGAACAAAACTTTACACGCTTTCTATTCTTATTAAAAATTATATTTATTTTTTATGTTTATACTCAATGGAATCTGACGATAAAGTACTTAAATCTTACATCAACAAAGTTTTAATATTACAGAATGAAAAGAAAGATATTGTTAGCGAGGAGGATTTAAAGCAGATTGCTCATGAATTAGGGGCAACAGAAAGCGATTTAGAAAAAATTGAACTTG
>JBNMNM010000311.1:0-4115 GCA_051275585.1 bacterium
AGTTCAAATGATAAAATAATTACGATTTGTAAGGAAAAAGTAACAGTAAAAAGCTTATTCAGGCAGAAAATCTTTTATAAATTGCCAACAGAGTTGAGTTGTAGTTATAATGAGCACCATTTTTTTATAGTCTTCTCACGAATTATAATGATAAAGGACTCTTTATAATTTAATTTTGGTTAATACTTCAGCCTGTGAATCATATGAAAAATAAAGCATTAAAAATTGTACTTGGTCTTTTTTTAGGTGTTGTTCTGCTTTTTGGAGGACTTTATGGATTAACTTGGTTCACTACTTTTCATCCCAAAGAACCAACACAATTAGAAGTGGATCATTGCCCTCAGAATGCTCCAGTATTAAAAGCAGGACAAAAAATCAAGGTCTTGAGTTGGAATGTTCAATATATGGCTAGTAAAAATTATATCTTCTTTTATGATCGAGAACATGGTGTTGGCCCAGATATCCGTCCATCAAAAAAAGACATTACAAAAACTTTTGGAGAAGTTGCTCGTATTATTAAGGCTGAAAAACCAGATGTTGTTATTCTTCAGGAAATGACTGATGGAGCCAAAAATACTGATTATGAAAATCAATTAACACGTCTAAGAAAAATGGTATCAAGTGATTATTCTTGTTACTCTTCTGCATTTTATTGGAAAGCGGCTTTTGTTCCTCATCCTAAAATCATGGGATCTTCAGGAATGAAGTTGTCTACACTTAGTAAGTACAAAATTACGAAAAGTATTCGTCATGCACTTCCTATTATTCCTTCTGATCCATTTTCTGAGTTATTTGGATTTAGACGAACAATTCAGGAATCATATTTGCCAGTTCAAGGCGGAAAGGATTTTGTTTTACTAAATACTCATTTGGATGCGTTTGCTCAAGGATCAAACACAATGGAAAGACAGATTCAAATTGTTCAGAATATTCTTACCAAGTTGGATGATAAGAAACATCCGTGGGTAATTGGAGGAGATTTTAACTTATTGCCTCCAAATGTTGATCGCAATAAATTGAAAGAAGGAAAGTCTTATTATAATGATCACTCTGAACTTTCAAAAATTTTCAAGAAATTTAATTCTGCGGCAACACTTGCAGACTTAACAGGTGCTGATCGAGCGAAACATTATACTCATTATCCTAATACAAAATTAGTAAATGGTCCTGATCGTACCATTGATTATCTTTTTTATGGTCGTAGTCTGAAGTTTGATAACTATTATGTACGACAAAAAGACTCATTACATATCTCTGATCATTTACCAATGATTATGAATGCAACTCTTCCAGAATAGAGTGAACAGTAGAGACGCAAGGATTGCGTCTCTGCAATGAACTTTATTAAAAACGTTTCTGTTTTTTCAAAGCTAGAGAAAACTCATTTATGAGTAAAAATTATACTTATATTTTTTTTACTGAATACATCGACCAATTGATCCACCTTCACATGCTTCATCATTAATCCAATTTACTCCAATTAAATAAGCATTTTCTATTTTAGCACCATTAATGATTGCACCTTCCATATCAGCTTCAAATAAGGACGCATTTTTTAAATTAGCATCTGTTAAGTCTGCATTTTGTAATTGAGCTTTGTTCAAAATAGCTTTTGTTAAATTAGCTCGTTCTAATACAGCCTTTTTTAAATTTGCTTCCCGAAGGTTTGTATTTTGTAAATTAGTTTTTACTAAAGTCGTAATCTGTTTATTTCTATAACCATAATCATAAACCCTTTTTGTCTTAACTGAAGTATAGGCTCCCATTTTTGCTTCAGAGAGGTTTGCTTTTTGCAGGTTGGCATTTTTTAAATTTGCTCCTCTTAAATCAGCTCCCTCAAGATTTGCTTCTTTTAGCTTTAATCCTGATAAATTTGCTTCCCGAAGATCACATTTAGGGCATTCATTAGTGCTTTTTAATTTCTTTAAATCACTTTTACTAAATCCAAACACATTTAAAGATATTAGTAAAAAACATGTTATTAAAATACTTCGTTTCATCTATCCTCAATTTATTTACAAAAAATTATAGTTATTAATTAATTAGTCATTTGAATAAGGAAATAACTTTTTGAATTGTAACTGATGATTTTAGCTAATCAGAGCAATTATATTTAAAAGAATGTAACCCATTCAGATGAGTGTTTCAATTAGTTGATCTCTATTACTAAAAAATGTAGAAGATTTCACTAAAAAAAAGCAAGAACTTGAATCTTATTCTTTTTTATCACTAAAGAAAATATAAAAGTTGAAAGATATTGAGGAACTACAGAAGGTAAGGCATAGGCCTGAAACAGGCCAGAATGGTTGTAGTATTGAACAGAGACGCAAAGAGTTGCGTCTCTATAAATCTAATAATGTGAAACTAAAAATCTAATCTTCAATTCCAACATAGATAAAATCATCTTCTAATTTTATAGGAAAAGTCTCAAGTTGAAGGTGATCCTCACCACCAAGATGTTTTCCAGACCTTAATGAAAATGAATGTTTGTGAAGTGGACAAACAATTTTAGGCTCGCCCTTTCGATCCCCAGCTAATCCTCTTGATAAAACTTCTTGATTATCATGAGGACATTTGTTTTGAACTGCATACCATTCGTTTTGTTTATAATGAAATAGTGCGATGTGTCGTCCGTCAAATTTAACACATCCTTTACTGCCTAAAGGTAGTTCTTTACTATGTGCTGCTTTTTTCCAAGTAGTCATGATTCCTCTTTAAAATTCTTTGTGTGTTCTATAACAATGGATGATTAAGCAACAACGGCACTTTTCTTCTTTTTAGTCATAGCTTCCACCTCTTCAGGTGTTGCTGGTCGCTTTTGGCCTCGAACTTCTACGAATTTTGCTGAATCATCAGAAGCATCTGAATTTAAGTATGGATTGAATCGTTTTAGTTTTTCTGGATCTTCAATTGCTCGTTTCCATTCACATTCATAATTATCTACAATGTTTTGCATTTCAGCTTCTAGTTCTTCTGCAAGTCCTAAA
Organism: bacterium; assembly: GCA_051275585.1. GTDB lineage: Bacteria > SAR324 > SAR324 > XYD2-FULL-50-16 > JBNMNM01 > JBNMNM01. Next base: position 2,988 of record JBNMNM010000311.1, read on the forward strand.
GAATCATTGATCACTACATCTTTTACATCATCCATTCCGCCGTCTAAGTTTACCAACCAAGTAGAAGTACGGCTTAAATGTGGAGCTGTTCGAACATAGTACATTAAGAATCGATCTAAATATTGAATCAGTGTTTCTTTATCAATGTCAGCAGCTAAAAGTTCAGCATGTTGTGGTTTGGCTCCACCATTTCCACAAATGTATAAGTTCCAACCTTTATCTGTTGCGATAACTCCAAAATCTTTTCCTCGTGCTTCAGCACATTCACGGATACAACCAGAAACTCCACCTTTTACTTTATGTGGTGCTCGTAAACCTTTATAACGATTTTCTAATTCAATGGCGAAAGCAACACTATCTTGAACTCCAAATCGACACCATGTAGAACCAACACATGACTTAACGGTTCTTAGTGATTTCCCATAAGCAAGACCACTTTCCAATCCAGCATCAATTAATACTTTCCAAATTTTTGGAAGATCTTCTCGTCTTGCTCCAAAGAGATCAATTCGTTGACCACCTGTAATTTTACTATAAAGATTAAAATCTTTGGCTACTTGTCCAATTGCAATTAATTGGTCTGGTGTAATTTCTCCTCCTGCGGCTCTTGGAACTACAGAGTAAGTTCCATTTTTCTGCATGTTCGCCATGAGGTAATCATTAGTGTCGAGGATGTTCTGATTATTCATCACATGCTCCCCCCAACATCCAGCTAAAATAGATGCAACAGCAGGTCGGCAAGTTTCACATCCTTGTCCTTGACCTAATTTACTTAAAACATCTTCAAAACGATAAATTTTATTTTCCTTAACTAAGGCTCTTAATTCTGATCGATCATAAGCAAAATGTTCACATAATGAAGTGTCAACTTTAACCCCAATATTCTCTAACTCTAAGTTAAGAATATCTTTCATTAGAGGGACACAACCACCACAACCACTTCCACCTTTAGTACATTGTTTAAGGTCATTGATGTCGGTTGCCTCACCATTACGAATGGCTTCAACAAGATCGCCTTTAGTAACATTATTACAAGAACAAACTACTGCGGAAGCTGGAAGATATGCTACTGAAAAACCTTCTTTGTCATCTCCAGTTGCAGGTAAAAGTAAGCTTTCTGGTACTTTC
>JBNMNM010000312.1:0-4101 GCA_051275585.1 bacterium
TCACAGCTGATTCTATTGTTGATCATAGTTTTTCTTTTCAATCAGGAGAAACTTCTTTTGAATTAAAAGGAACATTGGTTTCAATGGGAAATCCTCATTTTATTACTTTTGTTGATTCTGTAGAAACTACTCTTGTTCATGAGTGGGGAAAAATCATAGAAAATGATCCTCGTTTTCCAAACCGAATTAATATTGAGTTTGTTGAAATTATTTCTCGAACAGAAGTAAAGCAGAGAACGTGGGAACGTGGTTCTGGTGAAACACTCGCTTGTGGAACTGGAGCATCAGCAGTTTGTGTTGCTGGAGTATTAACAAACAAATTAGAGAATAAAATACTGAATCATTTGCTTGGTGGTGATTTAATTTTAGAGTGGAAAGGAAAAAATCACACCGTAGTGATGGATGGACCAGCAAAATATGTTTTTGATGGTGTGTGGAAAGAAGCAACAAAGAATTGAGAAAAAAGACAAAATTTGTTATAATCCAGCAATTCTCCTTTTAGACTTTTTTTAGTCATGGCATGATTTTTATTTAAAAAAATGAGGGAGGATTTATAGTTTTCCGAACAATCTATCTTAGATTTTTGGATAAACTACTTCGTTTTACAGCTGTATTCTCTTTATGTTTTTTGAAAGAGCAATTACTGACCATTTTTTGAATGAATCACTTAATTTTATACCTTCAATCTCTTTATAAATCCCAAAAGGAATACAGCTTAAACTGTGCCATGACTAAAAAAAGTCTAAAAGGAGAATTGCTGTACCCATACCACACTCTATTTATTTCTGATTATCAAATAATTACCAATCCTCTTTTAAAATATAGTTAATAATCAAGAATTCAATAGACTACAAGCATATTTTTTGCGAGCGTACTTTTCGAACTGATATTTCAATTGATGATACTAATACAAATAGGTTTTTATGGAAATCAGCGACAAAGCAGTTGTTGGAATGGACTATACTCTAACAGATCAAGCAACAGGTAATGTTTTAGATAGTTCTGATGGTGGTCAAGTATTAGAGTACCTTCATGGTGCAAACAATATTATTCCTGGCCTAGAAAAGGCACTTGAAGGAAAGAAAGTGGGTGATCATATTGATTCCATTGTTGCTCCAGAAGAAGCATATGGAGTAAGACATGATGATTTAATTGATACTGTTCCACTAGAGTTATTTGAAGGTATCGAAAAAATTGAAATAGGTATGCAATTCGAAGCTCCTGTTGAAGGTGGTCTTCAAGTTGTAACTGTAACTGGTGTTGAAGGCGAAAAAGTTACTATTGATGGAAATCATCCTCTTGCAGGTATGACACTAAACTTCAGTGTTGATGTCAAAGCAGTTCGTGAAGCAACAGCTGATGAATTAGAGAATGGACGTCCTCATCAAGAAGGTGGATGTTGTGAACATCCTCATCAAGAAGGTGGATGTTGTGAACATTAATCTATTAGTTATTTGGTAATAGATTTCTACTTTTAAGACTCAAATATGCGTCTTCTAAACGCCTCATTATTTCTTTATAATGAGGCGTTTTTTTTGAAACAACAAAATATAACGGAATTTTTGAAAGTGTTGTATACCTCAACTTAGGCATTTTGATTCGCTTTAATTCCTGATTGACTGGCCCTCGATAATTCAATAAATATTTCGCTCTTCTCAGTTTTAACATCAATAATGCACTTCGATGATTTACTGCCTGATATAAAGTAATTCGATTTTTTGCTTTTTTCAAGAAATGTGATAATCCTCCATAACCATATCCTAAAATTGAAATTAGCCGCTTTCCTCTCAGATCCTCTTTGAAATAAATTTTATTTGTTCCTTCTAAAAAATAAAATCTTAATTCAATATGCTCAGTTATAAATCGACTATAAATCACTTTTTTATCATAAAGAGAAATGCCCTTAATCCCCATCCACAAATGAACTTTTCCTATTGCTATATTTGTAAATAACCGACGTGGTGGATAAGCACTTACATAATAATCAATATTTGCCTCTTTTAAAACATCTTGAAGTAACTTTAATAGAAATCCTTTTGGCTCTGTTCTATACTTCACAACATAAAATGGTGGAAAGTTCATAATCCCTAAATGGATTTTTGCGTGAACAAAGTTGAAACTATTAAAGAAAATAATTAAAAACAGCAAACAACGAATTCGCACCGTACCTCTAAGGGTTAAAGCATTTCAAATTGAATAAAAACACCATAATCTCTTACTTAAAGTCTGATTGTTTATTTAGCAATTTTTTTATTTTTTAAAGCAAAAAATATTTTTAAAGAAAAGAACAATGAAAAGACTTTGATAAGAAAATAAATTAGGTATTCATAGCTACTTACTTAAAACCAAAATATTGAATTATAACAGAGTATTTTTCACTTATTCTATTAATAAATATTCGGTATTTGAAAATAACACTACGTTTGTATTGTGGACTTCTAAGTGGGAATCTGGAGGTGATGGAACAAAAGAATTTTGCGATCCGATTTATTATGGAGCATTGCTTGCTGATCTTAAAAAAACATTTTCATAGAAAATAATCTTTTGAGAAAAAGGAGCAGACTTCTTTCCTAGTTCTGCTCCCCAATTTCTTTCGATTCTTATTTGTGAAATAAGTTCAGAAAGGTGGTTATTCATCTAATTTCATTGAGTACATAATTTCAAGCTAACAGCTCCTGCTCTACCGACTGAGCTATTCTCCCATATAGTGTTACTAAATTTTGGAGGGAGAAACAGGATTCGAACCCATGACCTAAAGTGTGTAAATAGAATCAGTTCCAATCTACTTTTAGAGTTTATACCTAAATTTGTTGGGTCAAAACGATAAAACTGAATTGTGATTATGATAAAAATAAAGCTAACGCTACCCAATTTTTAAAACTACTTTCCTAGAATAAAGTCAGCAAGAACTTTTCCAATATTTGTATCAACCACTTCTTGGCAATTTGCTTTTTGTCTTGCTTTTTTAACAGCTTGGCTCAATTTATCTAAACGAAACATCATCACTTTTTTTTCTGCAAAACTGAGCATTCCACTCTATCGCTCTGTGATATACATCCCTATATTTTCGGCCTCTTCCCACTCTTTAATTTGAGCTGGATGTTTCTCTGTAGCTTCATACAAGACTTTTGATTTGTATGTTTTTCCTGTACGAAATTTTTTCTCTGGATGAGCCATTTTATAAATACCATCACCACGAGTTTCATCCTTTTCCCAAGCAATTCCTTGTGCAGGTGTTGGGATCTCTTCTAGTAGTGTTTTCCACTGGCGAATTTTAGTTTCTAATCCAAGTAAAAAAGTTGCAGGAACTTCTTTAGCTAAAGTTACACCATCAACAATAATATCTGCTCTTGCTTCTTGGTTTGTTCTTTCTTTCTGAAGAACAACATCTAAATAATGTACAATATGCTCAAAAACATCACTCATTTACTCATGTACTGTACATATCATTTCTTTGTTTTCTTCTGGTGAATCTGCTGGTGCATCTTCACTAAACCACTCTAGCTTTTTATGGTAACCTAGAAAGTTTTCAGTTTTCCGTGTGAATGTTGTTCGTGTAGAATCAATCTATTTTTTATAGATCCCCTCTAGCCCCTTCAATTGCTAGGATCTCATGAATTTTTGCCATTGAATTTCCTAAGTATTATTGTTCTTAATTTTAGATAAAAATAAGTTTTTAATTAATAATTGATATCTAAAGTAATTTGTTCTGTTAACATTTTGAATTACAAGAATCTAAAACAATACTAAGTCTATTCATTTTATTATTTTCAATAATAGCCTAAAATAATTTTAATACGATTGAAAAAAGATAAGAAACATTTCTTGCTCTTTTTCTCAATGAACATTAAAAATATCAAATCCATTTACTTTTAATATAATAAAGAGGATTCGCAATGTCACTTTTGGAGTTTGAAGAAGAAACATATTTAAACGATGAGATGAACTACGAAGAAGAAACATATTACTACGATGAAGACGAGGAGGACGAGGAAGACGAGGAAGACGATGAAGACGAGGATGACGATGAAGACGATGAAGACGAGGATGACGAGGATGAGAAGGATGAGAAGGATGACGAGGATGACGAGGATGACGATG
>JBNMNM010000313.1:0-4101 GCA_051275585.1 bacterium
GACTTAAAAGGTGGAACAGATCCATTTTGGTCAGCTCGTTCTACATCATCATCTCCAACTACTTCAGATGTAACATTCAATATGTCCACTGCAAACTTTGTTTCGACATCAACCCAAACAACAGCAGGTTATACAGAAGAATGGACAATAACAGGTGGACGCCATCCTTTTCATTTACACGGTTGCCACGCAATGATTAAATCAATTGGAGGAAACACAACTGTGCCTGATGAAATGCAAGGTTGGAAAGATGTTTTCGAAGTCGATTCCTCAACAACTACCCAATCAGCTAATACGACCAGTCCAATCGTATTTCTAGTTCAGTTCGACGAAAGAGCTTATTCTTCTGGATCAAATGCTGGATCTGGTGCTGGAACAGATTTTATGTACATGATGCACTGTCATATTCTTGGACATGAAGATGCTGGGATGATGGGCGTTTTTGAAGTGATTTGATACTTTCCAGCTTTGTCTCATGGTTTTATTTATTTAATACCAATTCGTTTTCCATTTTGAATTTCTTCTAACATCACTTTTTTAATTCGTTTTAAATAGGTTTCAACTTCCTCTTCTGTTTCCAAATAAAGTGTGCTTCCTAAATATTCTTTAGGATTTATTTCAATTGTTTGTTTAAAAGGTTCAGGCATTGATTCCGCAAGCAGTTCCATTGTTTCTTCTTGTGTTTCCTTTGCCTCTTCTTTTGAAATATAAACAATCTTACTTACAGTATTGGTATTTTTAACTTTCTCTGTTAATTCATGTAATGGCTTTAAAACCTTATTTCTTGTATCTGCATCAGCTTTTGCTTTATCTAATTCTCTTTTATTTTGCTCAATTTTTTGGGCAAGTTCCTTCTCTGCTAACTCCCTAGCCTTCCTGAGAATTTCCTCATTAATCTTTTTTACGGTCTCAATTAGTTTTGTACTTTCATGAATTTGATTATACGGTTCTTTCATCCGAATAATTTGATCCATTCGTTGTAATGCTTTTACTGCTTCAGGAAATTTGTTTAATTGGAAACTGTTGTTTTGAAAATCATCATAGTAATCTAGAAGGTTTTCCCAAGTTGTTCTTTGTGTATCAAAGAATGCTTGTACGGTTTGAAAATCTTCCTTGAAGTCTTCTAGTTGATCTTGTTTTTTTAGGAAAAGTTGAAAAAATGAATAAGGTTCATGTTGATTTAAAAACTTATCGCAAAGCTCTAAACCTTCAGTAATGATTTCTTTTCCTGGTGTTCTTCGTTGTAATTGAAGACGATACTCATTTAATTCATGTTTCCACTTTTTGAAACGCTTCTGAATGAATTTAAAGAGGTCAGTTTCTTCACTTGGCCCTACTTTCTGAAAGAGACTTGTTGCTAGTTGAACTGATTTTTTAATGATCGCAAGGTCAGTGACTAACCGTTTCCGAATTGAAATCTGTTTTCGATAAGCAACTTTGGTAATTGGATCATAAGAGTTTTCAAAAACGATCTCTTGGTCATTATGATAAAGAGCAATCAAATTTTGTTGGAAAAGTTGAGTTGTTAAAATCACAATTTCCCAAGCAGGCCATCCATAAGGTTTATTCTCAAAACGCTCAATTAATTCAGAAAAAATAATTTTCTTTTTTTGCCGATCCATTAATTGAATGTAGCTATTCACCTCTAAAAGAGCTTGATTTTGATGACTTCCAATTTGAGTTTCTTTGTTACTAATTAGTTCTTGTAACTCTTTGAATTGCTCAGGATGAAGTTTATCAAGGTAGCTTAGTTTGTTATAGAAATTTCTAACAAGATAAGTTAGCGAATCTTGAAGTAAAGCTGATGCTGTTTTACTTTTTGAGGATTGTGTTTTCCCCATAATATAACAGTTGGAATTTAGAAGTTCTTCTTCTGCAAGATGAATCAATCGTTTCTGACGATCTCGGTTTTCATCGGCTCGATCTTCTAAAATTCGTTTTAGCGTTTTTGTATTCGCTGGGTCAGACTTTTTGTTAATGTACTTATTGGTTTGAATCCAAACTTGAAGTTCATTCCATAATTTAGGTGCATCTCGAAACTTCAGCAGAATTCGTCCATCACTATCCATGCTTTTCTGAATGCAATGACTTTCATTAAAAGAATCATAATCCGCATTAAGAGGCGTGATCAATTCCAATACAAGTTCTTCCTGTCGTTTCCCTTCATAAATATGACCATCAACAATTCGAGAATAGGAATAATCTTTTTTATTATCACTGTAACGAAATTGAGCTGAACCTTTTAGGATCTCACTAAAAAAAAGTTCACTAATTTTATTTACTTCCTCTATGGTTTCGATTTGCTCATTTTTGATTTCACTACTGATATCTCGTTCTTCATTGGTTAAGAAAAAGTACTCATCGCCATTACGATTAATCAGAGTTTCTTTTTCTAAACGAAGGAGACTTGCATCAATTTGTTTTCGTAGGGAAAGTCGATCTTGATCAATCGTTTCAATTGAAAGCGTAACCAAGTTATCTACAGTTGGCGGAAAGAAATCAACATAACGAATCAAGAATAAGGTCTTTAATAAAAGTTGATCAAATGGTTCTAAACCTACGTTATTTTCTGCTTGTTTTACCGTTCGACTTACGCTTGTGTCTAAAAAGCCATCAATCGCAGAAAAGAAACGATACATTGGAATTAAGGTTTCTAAACGATTTGAATTTTCTTCTGTATTGTTGTTTAATCCTTCAATAGCTGAAATCTGGAAGGCTTCAATCATAGAACGTTCACCACGAGCTAGATGAATTCCAGTTGCTCCCATTTTTGGAATTACTTCAAAAATCTTTTGTATTAATTGAAATTGGTAAGGTACAAAAGGAAAATTTTTCGTAAAACTTTCCTTGCTTTCAAAGTTGGTAAAGGTCGTTTTTGATTTAACAAAATTCAGTTGGTTTTTGAGGATATCTCCTTTTTCCTCAAAAAGCGTTTCAAGAGTTTGTTTTGCTGGTTCTGTTTTTTCAAGCAAACGCCCTTGAATTACTTCATCTGCGTTGGAACTAGAAAGAGATAAACGAGTATTAAATCTTCCTTGAATTTTTGAGAAATCGTTGGTTTTGTTCTCTCGATGTTCTCCAAGAATAGCATCAATATCCTCTTGAGACGTGACAACAACCCATGCCTTTCCTTTACAATAGGTTCCTAAATTTTCTGCAATGGTTTGGAGGTTTAGCATCAAATGAGAATTTTTTCCAATAAACTGGCCTATCTCATCAACCATAAATAATAGCCGATGATTAGAGCCTTTTTCCTCGATGTATTCATTTACGAGCTTGGAAAAGTCTTCAATGCTGATTGAGGAATTTTCTTCTGATTTTTCAAACCAATTGTTTGCACTTTCTTTGCTCATTTCTAGAGCTTCAGACAAAGAATCCACCACTTCATCTTGTAGGAAAGATACAGAATCACGATCTTTTTCCCAAGAAACACCACCATTATTAGTTAAAAATATTTGATGGAATGCTTCTAATTTTCCTTTCTTCTTCAAATATCTTTCCATATTGGCAATATGAGGTTCTCCGCAATATCCTTGCATCTCATTGAAAACCCTTAAAAATACTTGAAGAATGACATTTCGACTTTCTTTTTGATCTGCCTTGCTATCGATATTAAACAAAATAACATCGGTAGAGCCTGCAACACATTTTTTAATATCTTGAACAAATTTTTGATCTGTTATTTTTTCTTGAAAAAAATCAATGGCTCTTTTGGTTTCTTGATTATCTGGATTTACTGCTTGTCGATTCGATAATAAATAAGAAAGAATTTTTAAAAAATGAGACTTACCAGAACCAAAGAATCCAGAAATCCAAACGCCTATTTTTCCATAAACGGCTGGATCATTTGGATGGTTCATCACATTTTGATACGATTGAATAAAACTCTTCAAATGCAAATCAATTTCTTTTGTAACCACATATTCATCAAGTTCTTGCCAAACAATGGAATCGTCCAATTGTTCCGCCTTTACAACTCCATTGATGGAGCGTTTTAAGTCTTTTACAAAAATATTATTTAGTTCCATTGAATTTCTTCTGTGTAATAAGTGGATTACATTTGATCGTTTTTTTTAATGTGGTCATTGCCCCCTCTCCCTT
>JBNMNM010000314.1:0-4093 GCA_051275585.1 bacterium
CCTCAGAGGGTGCTATCACTGGATAGCAAGTTCACTCATTAGTTATCGTAAAATGGAGTTCCAATTTGAACAATAATCTCATTATTTTCCAAGAAAAACATTATTCATTTGGTTTCTTTCCTGAAGATTTTGAAAAACATCTTTCTTTAGATCAAGTTTGGATTCGTCCTTCTGGAATTTCTCCTTCAATTTGGAACTTTGAAGCAAAAAAGAAGGATCTAGAAGGAGTTTTTGTTCACTTAGGGGTTCTTTTTGGTTTTCCAACTAACAGTTTTCATCACTCAGGCTATGTTTTTATTAAAGAACTACCTGATTTTAGTTTTGGTGTTTTAATGGGGAACTATCAACTTAGAATCCCAATACAAAGTATTGGAAATACTAAAGTTGGAATTGATGAAATTGCCGATCTTCCTCCAAATATTCCAAAATCAGCATTTCGTTATGCTGTTCGTTATAAGAAACGAAAAATATTAATTATTGATCCTTTAATGCTTCTCCGTTCTTATAATAATTTATTTCCTGTCAATATCTAAGACTGAATTTGAGCAATAAATACATCTAAAACACCTTCAATTGATAAATCTGAGGTATCAATAAGTTTTGCTGAATCTGCCTTTTTTAATGGAGCAATTTCACGCTCCATGTCACTTTTATCACGAGAGATGATTTCATCGCATAAAGTTTGGAATTCTGCACCTTCAAGGGGGAGGTTCGTCTCTTTTGCTCTTCGTGTTGCTCTTATTTCAGGAGTTGCATCAAGGTAAAATTTATTTTTTGCATCAGGAAAAACGACAGTTCCAATATCCCTTCCATCAATTACAAAAGAATAATTTTCTGCAAGGCTTCTCATTCGTTGATTTACATAATCACGACATGCTGGATGATTTGCAATATACCGAATATTTCTTGTTACTTCTGGGGTTCGGATTTCATCAGAAATATCTTTTTCTGGAAAAGCCATTTTTTGATTATGATCAACCCAAGTTACTTCTAAATAATCAGGATTTTCTGTGAAGAACTGAGCAACCTCATCCTCTTTTCCTTCTACAACACCAAAAGACTGCATACTATAAAAAGTTAAACTTCGGTAGAAAGCTCCTGAATCAATATATTCAACTTGCATTCTTTGAGATAACAAACGAGCAATCGTACTTTTTCCTACTCCAGCAGGACCATCAATCGCAATAATCATAATTTTTTAAAGAAATCTTCAAATTGACTAGGAAAGCGAATTGCTTTTCCTACTTGATTCATAAATACATGACGAGAAAAACCAGTACAAAGCAAAGTATCTTGATGAAAACATTGATATTCAAATCGAATTTGAGTTTTCTTCTCTCGTTGTACTGTCGTTTTTAGAGTAACTATTTGTCCATACTTTGCTGGTTGATGATATCGATTTTGAACTTCAATCACAGGCAAAAAAATTCCTTCTTCCTCTAATTTTCGATAATCTAAACCTGCATCTCGGAATAGTGTTGTTCGTCCTATTTCAAACCAAATGAAGTAATTGGCGTGATAAACAACCCCCATTTGGTCACTTTCAGCATACCTAACTTCAATTTGAACTTGATGTTCCATAAATATTTAAGATTTTTTTAATTTTTAATTTATAACGTAGTGCTCTCTCACTAATTCCTAGCTCTTTTGCTGCTCTGGTTTGAACTCCACGATGTTTTTTTAATGCCATCTCAATTAAACGTCGTTCTGCCTCTTCTAATGTCATTAATTCCAGCTTAGATTTTTTAAGTGAAGATTCTTTACTAGAATCAGTCACAATCATTGGTAAATCTTTTAGCGTAATTACATCTTGTCGGCAAATTACAATGGCACGCTCGATAATATTCTCAAGCTCACGTATATTTCCAGGATAATTATATTTGATTAACGAGTTTTTAGCTTCTTGAGTAATTCCTCTAACAACTTTATTATTTTCCTTTGAAAAATTTTGTATAAAGTGCTCAATAAGAGGAGGAATATCTTCTCTACGTTTTCGTATTGGAGGGATTAAAATAGGAACAACACTTAGACGATAATATAAATCTTCTCGAAATTCTTTATTGATGATGGCTTCTTCAAGATTTTTGTTTGTAGCTGCAACAACTCGCACATTAACCTTAATCGTTTCATTACTTCCAACACGTTCTAGCTCTTTTTCTTGAAGAACTCTCAACAACTTAGACTGTGTGGTTAAACTAATTTCTCCAATTTCATCAAGAAAGATAGTTCCACTATCTGCTTCTTCAAACTTTCCTTTTCGATTATTAATCGCTCCTGTAAAAGAGCCTTTAATATGACCAAAAAGTTCAGACTCAAGAAGAGACTCTGGAATAGCCGCACAATTAATTTTTACAAAAGGTTGTTCTACACGTTGGCTTGCGAAATGAATGGCTTTTGATACAAGCTCTTTTCCTGTTCCAGATTCACCTCGAATTAAGACTGTTGCATTAGTTACTGCAACTCGACTTACAAGGCTCATCACTTCAACCATTGCTCCACTATTTCCAATAATATTTTCAAAACGATATTGTTGTTTAAGAATAATTTTTAAAAGACGATTCTCTTTAACTAATCTTTTTCGATCAATACAGTTCTCAAGTAGTCTTAGTAGCTCTTTTAAATTGACTGGCTTTGCTAAATACTCATCCGCTCCAGATTTCATCACCTCAACAGCAGTACTAATATCCCCATAAGCGGATAACATAATAACTGCTATATCTGGATTAATCGAACGAACTTCTTTTAATAACTCAAGTCCTGTTAGCTCTGGCATTCGAAAATCAGTAATTACCAAATCTACATTCTTTTCTCTAATAAAAATTAGAGCTTCTTTTGGATTTTGAGTAGCTGTAACCTTATATCCGTTTGACTTTAAGAAACTGCTTAATAAATCTGTTTGTGACTTTTCATCATCAACAACAACAACCTCTATATCCATAGTTAAATATGAGTTTGAATATTAATAAGTGTGATCTTGATGGAGTAATTGCTAGGTCAGCTAAAAACTAACCTAACAAAATTTACATTTTTATTTAGGTTTTACTGGTAATGCAAAGTAAAGTGATCGACCTTTTCTTTTTACAAGTAAACTTACTGCATCATCTTTTCCAAAGCGATCTAAAATAGAATAAAAGTCACGGGTTGTTTTTACCTTCTTGTTATTGACTTTTATAATTACATCACCTTTTCGCAATCCAGCATCCCATGCTGTTTTATCTCTTTTAATACGAACAATTAAAAGCCCCTCTTTTGCTTGAATACGATACTTCTGACGAACTTCACGAGTAATTGCTGAAAGTTCAAAACCATATCGATTTACAATCCGAATTTCTCCTCGTGCACCTCGTGTAGGAGCTAATCCAACAGTTACTGTTTTATATAGAAACTTTTTATTTCTAAAAATTTTCACTCGGATTTTTTTACCTGGTTTTGTTTCCGCAACAGCTCTTTGTAAGTCAGTGGTTTTATTTAACTTTTTCCCGTTATATTGAACAACAATATCACCTTGTTTTAAACCACCTAGAAAAGCAGGACCATCACGTCTAACATCTGTAATCAAGACTCCTCGCATTCTTTTTGGAAGTCCAAAAGATTTTGCAAGTGCAGAATTTACATTTTGAATTCCAACGCCAAACCAACCACGTTCAACACGCCCTTTAGTTCGCAATTGTTGAATTACAGATTTTGCAATATTAATAGGAACAGCAAAGCCAAGTCCTTGACCACCAGCAACAATAGCAGTGTTAATTCCAATAACTCTTCCTTTTACATCAAATAAAGGGCCACCTGAATTTCCAGGATTAATTGCAGCATCAGTTTGGAGAAATTGTCCATAAGCTGTACCACCAAAAATATCACGGCCTTTTGCACTTAAAATTCCGACAGTCACTGTATGGTCTAATCCATGAGGATTTCCAATTGCCATTACCCAGTCACCAACCTCTAGTTTTGCTGAATCACCAAATGTAACAAAAGGAAGACCTTTAGCATCAATTTTGATCAAAGCTAAATCTGTTCGAGGATCTCGTCCTATTACTGTTGCTTTAAAAGAACGTTCATCAAATAGAGTTACTTCGATTTTATCAGCTTTCGC
>JBNMNM010000315.1:0-4066 GCA_051275585.1 bacterium
AATTCATGCAGATCCAAATCCAGGAAATTATCTGTTTCTGAATGATGGACGAATTGGAATTTTAGATTTTGGTTGTATAAAAGAATTTGATGAGCAATTTATTGAGCGTTTTCGACAACTTTCCCAGACACTCTATAGTGGCTCTACATCAGATGTTGTTGAAAAAATGATGAAGCTTAATTTATATGATGGAAATGAAGATCCATCATCACTTCATGAACTATTTTTAGAAATTGCAGCAGGGTTTCAACATTTTGTTGGTGATGGTCATGTTGACTTTGGTGATGTTTCAGGGAAATTATTTAATCGTGCTTATGAGGTGAGTATACAGCTCTTAAAGCATAAGCAATTTATTCCAGATCATAATTTTTTATTTCTTGATCGTACTCGATTTGGACTTTTTCGTGTGTTTCAAAAATTAAAAGCACAAGTAAATTTAAAAAATCCTTATGAATTTGATGAATAATTAACTTTATTTTTAAGGCATGTTATGACCCTTTCAAGACCATTGTTTCTCTTAGTTTTAATTCTAGTATTATTTTTGCTTCCTCAAAATTTGATTGCAAATGAAAAGCTGATTCAGAAAGTTCAAAAACGACAAGAAAGTCTCAAAGGCTTTTCTGCGACTTTTCAACAAATTGTGTATGACAAAATAAAGGATCAAAATACAAAGGCATCAGGAACTTTCTATTTTCGAAACCCTGGTTTGATGAAGTGGGATTACAAAAAACCTGAAGAGCAATTAATTGTTGTTGGAAAGAAAAAAGTTTGGATTTTTGATCCATTATTAGAAAATGTAACAATCCAAAGATTGAGCAGAGTAACAGGAATGACCTCACTTTCCTTTTTGCTTGGAAAAGGAAAGCTCAGAACAGACTTCACTGTGAATCAATCTCCTAAAAAAGATTTGCTTGATTCAAAATATAAAAAATTATTTTTGTTCCCTAAAAAGAAAGACCGAACCTTTGCAGAGTTACAACTTGGAATTGATCCAAATAATTTTCAAATTAAACAAATTGCAATTATTGATAGACAAAAAAACTACCGAAAAATAACACTTACGAAACTTCAATTTGCTAAAATCTTAGAAGAAAAAGATTTTATCTTCAAAGTAACAAGTGATATGGAAGTGATTGAATAATCATAACTACATCATTTCAATTTTTATAAAAAAAATGCTAATAACCTTTTCAAAATAGAGAAAAATGAGGATTCAATCTTTCTTTCTGTTGTTTATTGCAATACTTCTTTTTTTTACAACACCTACATTTGCACTTAAAAAGTATGCTACAAGTGCAAATCATCGAGGTTTTATAAAACTTAGTAATAACTTTTTTATTTTCCCCGAAAATCGTCGTGGAAATGCAATTTACAAAAGAAATAAGGAATTATTTGTTAAAACAGATACATTAATTCTAAAAAACATTTTAGCAACACCTTACGGACATGTTTATTATGGAATTTCTACTAAAGGTAAGCATACTCTGAAATATAAAGGAGAAAAGGGAAATCGATTTTGGGAAATTAGTCCAGGGTATTTTCAGTTAATAACAAAAACTGGCACAAAAAAGTTCTACCGACTTACCCCAAATTTTAAAATTCAGGATCTATTAGAACATTCAAGAACAGCTTCTGGACTAATTAGATACAAAGATGGATCAGTAGCATTTCACCATATTTCAAAAGGAGAAGCAGTTAAAGACGAAACTGGCAAACCTATTGCTTATAAATACTCGTTTCGTGTGCATATTGTACGACCACAAGAATTGAAACAAATAACTCTTGTAGATACAGTTACTGATTTTTCTTCATATCTACGTATCTCATGGGTAAATGTGAATACGATTCAGTACAAACTGAAAGATGGAAGTACACATCAGCTTAGAATCCCATAAACTATAGTCAGGCGATTACCGATGTACTTTACACCTAGAACTGTAACAATGGAAAACTTGTTTGATAAACTTGAGATCCTTGTTGATATGTTAGAGCCTTTAATCCGAGAGGATTCAAAGCTAGCAGCAACGATTCAACAAGTTGCAGAAGGAGCAATTGAGTTATCAAAGAAAGTACAAATTCTAACAAGTACAGGTGTTGAGCTTAGTAAGGAACAAAATCAAGACCGAGTTCTTGAAATTATCCTAGAAGCTGCAAGAGAAATAACAAATTCTGATGCAGGTACAGTGTACCTTATTCGGGAAGAGTATGTTGATGATGTTTTTCGTCCTGGAGAAATTGAAGCGAGTTATTTGGACTTTAAGGTTCTACAAACAGAATCGACCAATACCTTTTTGGGTGGAACAAGAGGAAAGATTCCTTTGCCACCTGTTCCATTAGAAATTGATGGAAAGCCAAATAATACGGCAGTATCTGCCTATTGTGCAAATACTAGTGAAGTAATTAATCTTCCTGATGTTTATGAAGCAGAAGGTTTTGATTTCTCAGGTACAAAAAAATACGATAAACAAACGGGTTATCGTTCTCAATCAATGCTCGTAATTCCTTTGCGAGATCACGAAAATAATATTATTGGAGTACTGCAACTGATCAATCGACGGGATCAACAAGAACGAGTGATTCCATTTAGTATTGAAGATCAAGAGCAGATTTTTTCCATTTCATATCAAACAGCAGCATCGATTACAACACAACAACTGATTAAAGACCAAAAAGACTTATTTGATGCATTTTTAAAAGTAATTGCTGTTGGTCTTGGTGAGAAGTCACCTTATACCTATTCACATATTCAACGAGTTGCTCTTTCTACCCTTACGATTGCGGAATCTCTCAATCATTGGAAAGAAGGAATGTATAAAAGTATTTCATTTAATAAAACTCAAATGGAAGAACTGGAACTTGCTGGATGGATGCATGATATTGGTAAAATGACTACGCCAGAACATGTTGTTTCAAAGCAAATTAAATTACAAGTTCTTACAGATCGTTTAGAAATCATTATTGAGCGTTTTAGCTCAAAAATGAAAGATGTTGAAATTGAAGCTCTACAAGAAAAATTAAAAGCAGTTGAAGAAAGAAAACCAAAAAGTTATCTCAAAAAAATTGACCAAGAAAAAAATCAGAAAATTGAAGCTCTTTACCAAGATTTGCAAATTCTTCATGCAACGAATACTGGTGGAGAGATGCTTGCTCAGGAACGGCGAGATCTTATTTTAAAAACAGCAAAAGATACTCATAAAAGCTTTTTTAAAGTAGAAACTGTGATGGTAAACGGTGAAAATCGTATTGGAAGTATTGAGTTATCTAAGAGAAAAGTAAAAACTCCTCTCATTAATGTAGAAGAAGAAAAATGCCTTCTCATTAATCGAGGAACCCTGACTGACGAAGAACGACAAGTCATCAATGATCATGCAGAACGTTCATGGAGATGGTTAGTTACATTGCCATTCCCAAAGAAATATTTAAAGCTTCCTCTTTATGCTGGTGCACATCATGAAACCTTAGAGGGGAACGGTTATCCAAATAAACTTAGTGCAGGTCAATTACCAATTCAAGCAAGAATTATTGCAATTGCAGATATTTTCGAAGCTTTGATTGCAAGTGATCGTCCGTATAAAAAACCGATGTCTTTAGGACAAGCAGTTAAGATTCTAGGTTTTATGACAAAAGATAATCATCTTGATGCAGAAGTAATGAAAATATTCTTGCAATCAGGTGCATATCTAGAGTTTGCTAAAGAACATATGCAAGAAGAATATATTGATGAAGTTAATGTTGATCAGTGGTTAGAACAATTTTATCCAAAAGAATTTTCCAATAGCCTGCCAGAATTTCAAGATCAAAACCATCTATGGGTAAAAGAATTAAAACATCTCGAGCATATCGAAAAACTCGAACTACAAAAAGCATCCAAAAAGCACTCTTAACTATTTTTGTATTGCTCTTCTATTTAAGTACTGTGTCTTTTGCAAAAGATACAGGAACTTATATTAGTGCCGTATCAGTTCCTATTTATGAAAATGATGCTGCTCGTGCTCGTCAAAAAGCACTCCAAAAGCTAGAACATAACCTGATTCTTTTAGGAATTCAGGATTTAATAGAAAAAGAG
>JBNMNM010000316.1:0-4057 GCA_051275585.1 bacterium
GTAAATCCGCTTGAACCTGCTTATTTTGTCCGTGAAAATGATCTTGAGAACTATGATCGAAATACAGAACAGGTTTTTCAAAAAGATGGATCTTTCAAATGCTATCCAAAAGGAGATTTTATCTATCGGTTATCAGGACGAGATAGACAGCGTTCTGCCTCGTATTACACTCCTGAAGAGTTAACCCAGTGTTTGGTGAAATATTCGCTCAAAGAGTTATTGAAGGATAAAACAGCCGATCAAATTTTAAAACTGACCGTTTGCGAACCTGCAATGGGAAGTGGTGCTTTCTTGAATGAAGCTATTAACCAACTTGCAGAAGCTTACCTTCAACAGAAAGAGAAAGAGACCAAAATTACGGTTGATCTTGAAAAGCGAAGTAAAGAGAAACAAAAGATCAAAGCGTACCTTGCAACCAACAATGTTTTTGGGGTTGATCTAAATCCTGTTGCGGTTGAGTTGGGGGAAGTTTCTCTTTGGTTAAATACGATTTATCAGAACTCACATGTTCCGTGGCTTGGAATGCAAATTGTTGCTGGAAACTCTTTGATTGGAGCTAGAAAGCAGATTTTCCCAGATCAAATTTTTCAAGATGATCTGGAAACAAAAAAAACAAAAAAGGGTATTTTAAAAGGGGGGTGGTTAGACAAAGAACCCGAACGCTTTAAATTGAAAAAAACCGTTGATCAAGAACCTCATTACAAAGGAATTTATCACTTTCTTTTGCCTGATGAAGGAATGGCAACCTATTCTGATAAAGTGATTAAGGCACTTGCTCCAGATCAAATTAAAAAAATTAATGATTGGAAAAAAGAGTTTTGTATTGCTCTTACTCGTGAGGATTATCAACTTTTAAAAGAATTCTCTCTTGAAATTGACCGACTCTGGGAAATTCACGTTAAATCTCAACAAGAAATTTGGAAAAAAACTCGTGATTCGTTTTCTCTATTTCAGAAAAAGATTGGAAATCAAAAACAACATTTTTTAGAAACCCATCAAAAAGATGAAATTCTTTATAACAGCCTTTATAGTGATGAAACCAAAAATTCCAGTGCTTACCTTCGTTTAAAGCTGGTGATGAACTACTGGTCTGCTCTCTGGTTTTGGCCAATTGAAAAGGCTGATCTTCTTCCAACTCGAAGTGAATTTTTAAGTGACCTCAATAAAATCTTAAAAGGTGGGCTTTACTCGGTAAAAGGGGACGATGAAGAAATTAACATGTTTGATTTTGTCGATGTTGTTGAGGTCAAACATGAAGAAAAAAAGGAAGTCATTTATGAAGTTGATGAACCACAACAAGACTTTTTAAATGAAGATGAACAGATAGGATTTGAAGTTAAAGAATCCCCTAAAAAAACAAAAGAGGAAGAGGAGAAAGAAAAAGAGGAAGCCTTGAAAAAGCTAGGCTACATTAATTTAACTGATTTATGTCTGGCAGAACCACGGCTCAAACTAGTTACCGAACTTGGAGAAAAATACCGTTTCCACCATTGGGAATTACAATTTGCTTGGATTTTTCAAGAACGAGGTGGTTTTGATTTGATTGTAGGAAATCCACCGTGGATTAAACTAGAGTGGCAAGAAGGTGGTTTGATGGGGGAATATAACCCTCTTTTTGATTTGCGGAACATTTCTGCCTCAAAATTAAGTGAACTTCGAAAAGAGACCTTCCAAAAATTTCCAATTCGTTCAGCTTATTTTGAAGAATATGAAGAGTATACAGGAAGTAAAAATTTTCTTAGTGCAACACAAAATTATTCACTTTTAAAAGGAAGTAAAAGTAACCTTTACAAGTGTTTTTTACCTCAATCATGGATGATTGGAAATAGAACTTCAGTAACGGGTTTAATCCATCCTGAAGGAGTTTATGATGATCCAAATGGTGGGAAATTACGAGAAGAGTTATACCCAAAATTAAAGTATCATTTCCAGTTTCAAAATGAAAAAAATCTTTTTGCAGAAGTTGATCACCATGCAAAATATAGTATTAATTGTTACTCTAATAAAAAATCTAAACAGAAAAGTTCAATTGAATTTCAAAATATAGCAAATTTATTTTCTGTCTCTACAATAGATCAAAGTATCAATCATCAAGGAAATCAGCTTGTAGGTGGAATTAAAGATGATCAAAACCAATGGAATATCAAGGGACATCAAGAACGAGTTCTTACCATTCAAAAAGAACAATTAGATGTTTTTTGTAAGTTGTATGATTCTGTTGGAACACCAATAAAACAAGCAAGGTTATCTGCAATTCATTCACAAGGATTATTATCAGTATTAAAAAAGTTTGCAAATTACCCACAAAAATTAGGTAATTTTCAAGGAGAGTACTTTTCAAGTCAAATGTGGAATGAAACAAATGCTCAAAAGGGAAATATTATTTTAAGAAAAACACGTTTCCCTTCAACTTCTTTAGACTGGATTCTTTCAGGGCCGCATTTTTATGTAGGGAACCCATTAAACAAAACACCTAGAAAAATTTGTACGGATAAATTAGATTATGACCGATTAGATTTAACCGTATTAAAAAATAATTACCTTCCTAGAACAAATTATGTACCTGATGACTCTAATATTTTAAAAGATGAAAGTATCTCAAAACAAGAGCACACACAACAAGTACAAAAGGAATATTTAGCCAAAGTTCTTCCTTTTTCTTGGAATGACGATGATGACAAAATGGAAAAAACAACTAATTATTATCGAATTTGTTTTAGAGCAATGTTATCCCCGCCAAATGAAAGAGCTTTGATTTCTGCAATCATCCCTAAAAAATCAGGACATATTCATGGATGTCGTAGTTATGTTTTTAGGGAAAATAAACCATCTAGAATTTTGATGTTTAGTGGGTTATCTTTTTCTATTCCTTTTGATTTCATGGTGAAATCAACTGGGAGGTCAAATTTACATCAAATGCTAGATGATTTTCCATTTGTAGAAGGAACAAAATTTGATGAGAAGATTAAAATTCGGGTTCTATTATTAAACTGCCTCACCACTCACTATTCCCAACTTTGGGAAGAGTGTTGGACTGAAGAATTCCAACAAGATTCATGGGCAAAAGAAGATTCTCGATTAGGTAAAGATAAGTTTTCAAATCTTGGTAAAAAATGGACAAGAGAAACCGCTTTACGAACGGACTTTGAACGTCGTCATGCACTGGTTGAAATTGATGTTCTTACAGCATTGGCTTTAGGATTAACGCTAGATGAATTATGCACCATCTACCGAATTCAATTTCCAGTTTTACGACAATATGAATCAGATACTTGGTATGACCAAAATGGAAGAACGATCTTTACCAGCAAAAAAGGAGAAGGTGGTTTAACTCGAAAAGAGTTTGAAGCGGTCAAAGATCTTGAAGCAGAAAAAACGGTGGAACAAGTGATTTTGGATAGCACTCAATCCAATGATGAACCAATCGAGCGAACCATAACCTATGTTGCTCCGTTCACCAAGTGCGACCGAGAAGAGGACTACCGTTCGATCTGGGACAAACTCGAAGCCAAACAAGAAAAGGTGGTGAATTAATCGTAAAAAAAGTCTCTATCATTAAATAAATCAATTTAGAAAATAAAAGGAGAGGTGGTTTTTGTGTAATGCAGAAACCACAATAATATTATGGAAATCAAAAAAGAGGAACTTCTTGATAAACTACTTCAAGATATTGAATTAGATCTCAAGAAAAAGAAGGATAAAGAAATAGAGAAGTCAATCTATTCAACTCTATTTGCTGACACAAAAAATCCAAAAGAAAACAGAAATGATTTTAAGAGGCGGGTTCTGATTGATAGAAAATCAGGTGTAATTGATAAACTTTTAGAAGTGATGGAAGCCTACGGCTACGAGATTGTAAAAAAGTAATTACCCCTAAAAAATATACTAAAAATAAATAGATTTTCTAAAAATATTACAATATATGTATTTTCTTTTGAATTTATATTAACCAGATAGGTATAACGGAATGAAAAAACGAGTAAATGTTGTTGGAATTATGTTGTTACTTGCTTCACTATTTTTTGTAACTTCTTGTGGTGGTGGGAAAACAGAAGGT
>JBNMNM010000317.1:0-4037 GCA_051275585.1 bacterium
GAATGCAGATCTTCCCATTAAATCGATGTTGGTGATTGGGAATGTAAATATCAAAAGACAACTTGAGAAACTAAAGAAAAAACCACAAATTATTATTGGTTCTACAGGAAGAATTGCTGAGTTAATCCGACTAAAAAAAATTAAGTCACATACAGTAAAAACAATCATTATTGATGAAGTTGATGTTCTTTTACTTAGTGATAATTATAAGACCATCCAAGCGATTATCAAGACTACTCAAAGAGATCGACAACTTTTATTTTTCTCAGCGACAATTTCGAAGAAAATAATGGGTTTAATTAAACCACTATCAGAGCAAGTAGAAGAAATTAGGATCAAAGATACTGAGGTAATGAATAGTGATATTGAGCATATTTACTTTAAAGCAGCAGAACCACGAGATAAAATTAAAATCTTACGAAAAGCTGTTCATGCAATGAAGCCAACAAAGGCAATTGTTTTTATCCATAAAACAATGGATGTAGAATATTTATGTGAGCGTTTGCAATATCATAAAATTACGGCTGCAAACATTCATGGTTGTAGCAATAAAATGGAACGACAAAAAGCAATCCAAGATTTTAGAGCAGGTAAAGTTCAGTTACTAATTGCTTCTGATATTGCCGCAAGAGGACTTGATATTAAAGAAGTGACTCATATTTTTAATTTAGATATTCCATCTTCAAGTTATAATTACACTCATCGAGTAGGACGAACAGGACGTGCAGGACTAAAAGGAACCGCCGTTTCGATTATCACTGGAAAGGAAAACTTTCTAATCAGACGTTTTAAAGAGGAATTAAAAATTGATATTCCATTAAAGCAACTCAAAGAAGGTGAAGTCGTAGATTAATTTTTAAAATGCTCCTCGTTAAAGTTCAAGGAGCATTTTTTTAAGGCAATAAACTAACAACAATTAATTGTACATTGATAAAAGGGCTATCAACTTATTACTTCGTTCAAATTTGTTTAAATAGATATCTTCTAAATTAAATCCTCTTAATTTTAAACAACCAAAAAGGGTTTCAATTTCCCACCTAAGTTTATAGTTAGACAAAGCAAATTCAGGATTGTCATTGGTAGCTAGAAAAAAGCTCATTCCCTAGTTTAAGTCCAACAAATCGAACTCGAACACCCATAAGATATTGATGTTTTTTAAGCACCATGAATTCTTGATGTTTTAAATAACTAAAAAGTTGATGGATTTGAATCTTATTTTTTGAAAAATTGTCGAGTACTTAGTTTTCAATACAAAAAGAAAACACCACAATATCTTTTTTTCTAAACCTAACCTCATTTTAAAAATGAATACAATTATTCGATGGTACAATAAATCATCGTGGTTTTATGATTTATATACATACAAAATCTTTCCAAAAGAGCTAATGTTCTTGATTCAAATCTCAGTGAGATTCTTTGTTTAGCATAGGAGAAGAATAGATGGAATTATCCCGATTTAATAAAATAGTCTTGCAACTAGGATTGTTCTTTTTTCTGAGTACAGAGTTTGTATTTGCATCAAATTATACAGGTTTTCTTTCAAAATCTTGGGAGGTTATTGCTACACCAATTGCAAAAAGTTACTCTGGAAGACGTCCATCAATTCACATCAAAAATCCAAAAAATAAAATAATTATCATCTATAGTCATGGAACAACACGACCACAAAAGATTGAAGACTGTAGTCATTGGGGAAATCAAGTTCCACAATCAATTCTTGCAATTCAGGGTGATAATCGATTGATTTATTATCTGTGTTCTCAATCTACAGAACCAAATTATCGATCTTCTGCGGGAAATTTAATCTACACCCGAGTAAAAGAAATAGAAAAAACATTAGATGAATTGGTTGCTGTTGGTATTCAAGCAAAGAATATTTTTCTAGCAGGTCATTCAACAGGAGGATGGATATCTTTGATGGCTGTGAGGCGTCTTAGGCATAAGTTTAATTCAGCAATTGTATTTGCTCCAGCATTTGCAGGGATTAGATCTGAAGAGAGTCAATATCCTTGGTGGAGAAGAAAAGTACGTCCGAGACAAATCCGTGAAATGTTAACAGCTCCAAAAATCAAAGCACTTGTATTTGCTTATTATGGTGATCCCTTTAATCGTCCACAAGATCTAAGATTTTTAAAGAAGCACTCACCCAACTCAATACAAATCGTTGCTTATCAATGTGCCTATCAATATAAACACCTTACTCATCTTAATGATTGCCGTAAAAACTCTACAAGCCAACTAATTTTAAACTATATAAAAAAAATGATTGCTAATTCTGGTGACTAAATTTTTGTTTGGTTCTAAAAAGGTTTTTCAAGGTTACATCACCTTTATTTTTTCACAAACATAAGAACAAAAAATTATGAGTGAACAGCAAGCTAAGAATCCATTGCATGGAATAACTCTAGAACAAATTGTAAATAGTTTAGTTGAACATTATGGCTGGGAAGAGCTAGCAAAACTAATTACAATCAGATGCTTTTATAATGAACCTTCGGTGAAATCTAGCCTTAAATTTCTTCGGAAAACTCCTTGGCAAAAAGAAAAAGTTGAAAAGTTATATCTTGCGACAAAAAATAAATAAATTCTGAAAATAACAATTAAATAAAACCTAGAATAACAATGCTTGGAACAATAACAATCAATCATCAAAGTGATTGTGCTGAATATGAAGTAACTTGTGCAAAATATGGCTTTATTGATGATGAGCTATATATAGAAATTGATGCAACTCCAAACGTTGAGCATACTCTTGCTTTTCTTGGTAAAATTTCAGTTGAATTGAATGGTGTTGATATCTCTCAAGAAATCATCAGTTCTTTGAAACCAATCTCAGTTTTTATTCCAAAGTCAGAAAATGATTCTCAAGAGAGTGAAACAGAAAAGTTCACCAGTATTTATATTGGAGAACATTATGATATTGATGAAAATAAAGTTACAATATCAAATACAAATGCAGGAATCGTAATACGATGGCTTGGAGTTATTCTTGACCCTCTTTATGATGATGATAGAGCAAAGCCTACTAATATTGTAATTGAGACAATACTATCACCAACACTTTTTGAGAAATAAAAAAAATAACTGGAGAAAATAAAAACATTGACTCTGGAGCATACTACAGGGTTTATGCTCATGACTGGTTATTCGTAATTTAAAAATTGACCCCAAGCTATTAAGGAAATTATGGGACATAGTCACCAGCATTCTGGGCATGATCATGGAGATTTAAAAGGAACTCGTTTAGGAGTTTCAATTCTCCTGAACCTTCTAATTACAATTGGACAAGCCATTGGTGGTATGATTTCGGGAAGTCTCTCCCTGCTTTCTGATGCATTGCATAATTTTAGTGATGTGATTGCTCTTATCCTAAGCTATGTTGCAGATAAACTTACCAAAAAAAAATTCACGACAAAAGAGACGTATGGCTACAAACGAGCTGAAATTATTGCTGCGATGATTAATGCCGTTACTTTGATTTCTATTGCCGTAATCATCATTCGTGAATCATTTGAAAGATTTAATCAGCCACAGCAAGTGAATTCAATGCTGGTTATTATCTTTGCTGGATTGAGTATTTTGGTAAATGCAGGAAGTGCTTTTCTCTTAAAAAAAGATGCTGAAAATAATATGAATATGCGTTCTGCATATCTGCATCTGTTTTCTGATATGATTACCTCTGTTGCTGTTTTAATTGGTGGTCTTTGTATGTATTTTTGGAAAATTTATTGGGTAGATAGTGTTCTCTCTTTTGCGATCGCAATTTACTTGATTTATTCTAGTTGGGGATTGTTAATGCAAACCTTACGTGTATTGATGCAATTTGTTCCTGAAAATATTGATCTTAATATCGTTGCAAAAGAGGTTCAAAAGATTTCAGAAGTATCGAATCTCCACCATGTGCATGTATGGCAAATTAATGATAATGAAATTCACTTAGAAGCACATGTAGATTTTGAGGATGACCTTAGTTTGAGTAAAGCTAATCTTATTCTTAAACAAATCCGAGGTATATTGCATGATCATTTTGGAATTGA
>JBNMNM010000318.1:0-4024 GCA_051275585.1 bacterium
AAGCTTATCAAGAAAAAATCTTAAAATTAATGCCTGAATTGATATCCACTAACACTAATTTATATGAACAGACAGAAACTCTTAAAGAACAGATCAAAATCAAAACAGTTAAAACTTCTAAACAAAATTTTATGGCTACAGTTACAACTCAGTTTCCAAAAAATAAAGAATTAGCACTCAAACTAACAAACCAATACTTAAACCAAGAACTTTTAAATCAAATAATCCGTGTATATTTTTTAAGTTCTATAAAACAACAACAAACTTATTTTCAAAAACAGCTTCAGCAGATAGAACAACAAAAAAATATCCTGAAAAAACAATTTGAGTCAAAAGCACCTATAAATCAGAAAAAAAATACAATTTACCTACTCAGTCAACTAGAGGTTCTAGAAAGAAAATCAATACCATTACAAGAAAAAATTTCTAAGCTAACTATAGAGCAACAAGATAGCCTAATTGCTATAAAACCACTTAATTTAGCAGTTAAAGCAAAACCTATAGGAAAACCAGCTAGTCTAATTATTGCATTTTTTGGAATTGGTGGATTATTTCTTGCGGTATTTTTAGTATTTATGTTGGAAATGGTAAAATCAATAAAGGCTCGACACAATGAAGAATCATTAGGAGCAAAACAGAAAAACTAATGTGAGGCTAATTTGCTCCAAAATTATAATTACTTTGGAGCATACCAGAAATATTTTGAGGCTATTCAGAAGAAATATTAGGATGCTTTCTTTTTCTCCCATTGAGTAATAATTTTTCGAAGATCCACTTTCCCATCATCTGCAAGTTGTCTCATTTTATTTGCAAAAATCTTTTGTTTATCTTTGACTTCATCAGCAGACGGTTTTTGTGTCTTAAGATAAGATGCCATCATCTGTTGTGTTTTGGCTGGATAACATAAGATTACAGCTCGTTTTAAATCCGTTGATGACCCTACTAATGCAGGAATTACATCTTCTTTTGGAAGTGTTCTTACAACTTCGATAAGGATATCTTTTGGAACCAATGGAATTGAGTCAAATAAGAATAATCTGCTTTCTACTTGTTTACTTAACACTTGATCAGAAACTCGTAAGTTATTCATAATTTCTTGACGCATCTCAGCATTTGCATCCGACATCATATCCACCAACATATTTACTCCATCAAAGGCAACTACAGTATCATCTGGAATTGTTTTTGATGCTAAGTCATATGCAGTTCTTTCGATTAAATCGAGAGGAATCTCATTTAGTTTTCCAATCTCTAACAGAATTTTTGCTCTTTCTTGTTTCTTTAATTTCTGAAAAATCTCTGTTGCATGTTCAGAACGTAATCGACTAATTGCAATCGCTTTGGTTCGAATTGGCTCATCTTCAACAAGAAAAGCAACCTGATTTGCAGTTAGTGATTTAAGAAATAGAAAAGGATCAACTTCGCTTTGTTCTGGATTCTCTAGCTTCTTTGCAAAGAGAAAAGACCGTAACTCTTTTAATAAAATATTCTGCTGTTCAAGAGTTGGTTCTTGTATATTTTGTGCTAAATTTTCAATTTCAATACAACTCTTAGTTCCAAGTGTATTTGAAAATAGTTGTCTTGCTGATTTTGCTCCAAAAATAAAAAATAGACTTGCTAATTTATCTTTCGATCCTTTGTCTTTGGTATACTCTTCAACAAGTTCTTTACTCCAATCAGGACGCCCCACTAATTGTGCAATAATTTCGTGAGTAATCTTTTGATTTTCATCTTGTTGTAAAGCATTACGAACTTGTGTTTCTTGTTGAGCTCTTAATCTCTCTCGTTCTTCAGTAATTTTAGCTAAAGCTTCATCCTTTGCCTGCTCTGCTGTTTCTTCTTTATTTTCTGAATGAATCAGTTCTTGTTGCATGTTATAAAGCACATGATTCATATGACGAATTCGTACTAAGAAAAAAAGCACTAATGCCAAACAAATTAATAGAATAATTAAGATAATCCATTCCCTTTTAGAAAAATCATACCATTTTTTTTCTAGAAGTGCTGGGTCTTGGATTATTTTTCCATCCTTTGTAACTATTGTTTTTTGTTTATCTTTTTGCTTCTTTTCTACTTTTGCTAACTTTTTATTTGGAAGAATTGGGTCAAACTTAAAAATGTCTCCTCTGCTTCGATTAATTCCAGCAATAATTGGAACCATCTTATTAATATAATTATACACAGAGGAAGAAATTTCCTTATGCACAACTAAATCAACTCGCATCTTACGAATTGTCCAATATGTCTCACCAATAATATCAGTAATTGATGTTGGTTTAATTCGCTCTGATTCTGATTCAAAGCCTGGAAGACCTTCTAGCTTTTTAGACTTGATTCTTTCAAGAGTTTTTCCTTTTGTTTTCTCAGTAACCTTTTTTCCTCGAATTTTGACTTTTACAACATAGTCTTTCGATTGCAGGTAGTGAGTAAGAGCTTCTCGGATAGATTGCTCTATTTCATGCTCTTTTAAAGAAACAGAATGAATTCTTTCTTGTCCAAAAGTATGGAAAGAAAAGGATAATAATCCTAAAATGCACAGAAGAAAAATCTTTTGCTTCATTGGTTATTTAGGGCAACTTTTTGATTTTTACGAGATAGTTTTTTAATCGTACATTCTTTGGATTCAATTCTAATGCCTTTTCCCAACTTTGGATGGCTAAATCTTTCCAATTTAAACGATAATAAATTGATCCTAACATTTCGTAGTTCTTTGGTGACTCAGGTAAAATATTAATTGATTCAATTACCTCGTTTAAAGCCCCATTTAAATCATTTCGAAAATATGCTTGTCTTGCTTTAATTAAATGCTTTGTACTTTGAGCAACAAGTTTTGGATTTGGTATTAGTTTCTTTTTCTTTTTTTCTAATTTCTTTTTTTGTCCAAGATTCGTTTCTATGTTTTGACCATTTTTCTGGTTCTTTTTTTGATCCTTTTTCTGTTTTTTATCACCAAAGAAATTTACATTTTGAATTTTTGGTTTAATTGCTACCAATTTTAAAATGTCATTCCCTCCAAAATCCAATCCTAGTTTTTGGTTCAACAAATCTTCAAAAACTGGAATTTTTTCTTTTGGAATCTTTTTACTCAAAATTACAAAAACAGTATTATACCGCTCAGTACGACTTACAAATGAAAGAGCTTGTGCCTTGTTTGGAGCTTTAATATGACTTTCAAAACCTGGAAGTTTAATTTTTCGATAAGTAAAGTAGTCTTTACTCAACGGATCAGTATGCAGAATATATCGACTGCTAACTTCAACTCTAATAAAACGATGTTTAAAAAAGCTGTGAAGTATTTTTTTTAAACGAATCTTTAATTTTCTTTCTTCTAATTTCTGCTGTTGAGCTGAAATAGTCACTGTTGTTAAGGCAAACAGTGCAGTATTACTTCCCAATAGAAAAAGAAAAAACAGGCTGATTATTTTTAGGAAGCTACTTTTGTTCATTTTTCACATACTCTAAAATTTGACGGGATTCAAAGTCATTTGGTTTTTCTATAAGAACTCTTTCCCATGTCTTAATTGCTTTCCGATTTTGTTTATTTAGAAAATGAAGTGATCCTTTCATTTTAAGTAAACGAAGTCGTAATTTTTTATCCTTTATTTTTGCCAATAATTCATCCACCAACAAAATTCCTTTTTTATATTTTCTTGATTCAAATGCTTGAACTACTTTGTATAAAGGTGATGTTGGTAGAATTTTTTGGAACAGTGTTTTCTTTTGTGCTTTCTTCTTAGTTTGTTGAGGTAATTTTTTCTTTTGTGCTTTCTTATTTTGAGTTTTTTTAATTTGTTGAGGTAATTTTTTCTTTTGAGTCTTCTTATCTCTTAATTTTTTCTGGATTTGAGCTAAGTTATTTTCTCTTTGAGTGAGACCACCAAGCTTTTCAAATCCTTTTGGAAAATTTGCTCTTGCAATTGTGAGTTTATCTCCTCTCGCAGGAATAAACTTAAATGAAAGAGGAACTGCTTTATTTAAAAAGCTATCAACTGATTTTGGAACATTTTTATCCAAAAGAACGGTA
>JBNMNM010000319.1:0-4024 GCA_051275585.1 bacterium
GAGTTATACAGGTCAATATTTAAAAGAAAAAATCGAAAGTTAAATATTAGGAGAGTTATGGGTTTATTGGTTCATGGAGAATGGAAAGACCAATGGTATGATACAAAAGCAACCAAAGGAGCTTTTGTTCGTCAAGAGTCCAAGTTTCGGAATTGGATTACTAAACTTGGAGCAGAAAGCCATGACTACCCTTGCAACAAAATTTATCCCGCAGAAGCAGGACGATACCATTTATATGTTTCTCTTGCTTGTCCGTGGGCCCATCGAACATTAATTTTCAGAAAATTAAAAAAATTAGAAGATCTAATTTCTGTTTCTGTAGTTGACCCTTTAATGTTTGGAAATGGTTGGGAATTTTCAGATCACGAAGGATGCACTTCAGATGAATTATATCATTTAAAATATTTATGGGAGCTTTATAAAAAAGCAGATGAACATTATGTTGGTCGAGTAACTGTTCCTATTTTATGGGATAAAAAAACAGAAACTATTGTAAATAATGAGTCATCTGAAATTATTCGGATATTTAACTCAGAATTTAATGATTTAACAGGAAATCAGACAGATTTTTATCCTGAAGAATTACGAATGCATATTGATGAGATGAATGAATTTGTTTATCACTCAATTAATAATGGTGTTTATCGTTGTGGATTTGCAACAACACAAGAGGCATACGAAAACGCATATGAGGAACTATTTGAGTATTTAGATGTTTTAGATGAGTTGCTACAACACAAGCGATATTTAATGGGAGATGTTTTAACAGAAGCTGATTGGCGATTGTTTACAACTTTAGTAAGATTTGATTCTGTTTATTATAGTCATTTTAAATGTAGTAAGAAAAAACTAATTGAATACTCTAATCTTTGGAATTATGTAAAAGAGTTAGCTCAAATAGAAGGAATTTTAGATACAATTAATATGGACCATATTAAACAACATTATTATCGAAGCCATACAAGTATCAATCCTACAGGAATTGTTCCCGTAGGCCCTAACGTTCGATTCACATGGCCTCATAATCGAGAAAAATAATTTTCCTTTTAATATTGTTTGACCAATTGTCGACGCAATAACTTCCCATTTTTTGTATGGGGAAAATCAGTTACAAAACGAAGATCTTTAGGGCATTTATAATGAGCCATACGTTCTTTTGCCCAATCTAAAACCTGATCTTTTGTAAGCTGTGAACCCTCTTTTACAATAATGAATGCTGTAATGATTTGCTTTGAATTTTGAACTGGAACTTCAGTAACTGCAACATTCGAAATATCTGAGTGTTGCAATAAAACTCGTTCAATCTCTAAAGGTGAAACTCGATATCCAAAAGAGTTCATTACATCATTATTTCTTCCTTGGAACCAAACATATCCATTTTCATCAATGGATGCTAAATCACCGCCAACAAACCACTCACCACGAAAAACTTCTTTTTCCTCTTCGGGACGATTCCAATAACCAAGCATTAATCCTAAGTCAGATGTATGAATGGCAAGCAAACCAACTTTGTTTACTGGTAATGGATTGTCATCTCCTTTTTCAATAGGCAGAATCGCAATTCTTCTTCCTTTCTGAACCTTCCCTGGGCTTCCCTTAAGAATTGGAATGTTAGAACCTGAGCTAATATAAGTGGATAGTTCACTCATCCCTAGAGCTTCATATAAATCAGTTCCAACCGTTTCTCTCCACTCATCTAAAATAGAAGGTTGAAGAGGTTCACCAGCCGCCAATCCATATTTTAAACTCGATAAGTCATAAGAAGTAAGCTCATTATATTTGAGAATTTGCCGATAAAGAGAAGGAACCGCAACAAAAATAGTGGCTTGGTATTTTTCGATCAATTGAGGCCAAAGAGTCGGAACTCGATTTCCATCATAAAGAATGCTTGTTCCACCAGCAACCCATGTATCCATCAGTCCTACACCGAGTGTATAAGTCCAATTTAATTGACCAGCATGAAGAAGGACATCATCTGAAGTAAGTCCAGTCCAACTCTCTTTCATTGGTAGACGACCTAGAATAGTTCGTTGGGCGTGAAGAACTCCTTTTGGATAACTTGTGGTTCCTGAAGTATAAATTAAAAATGCAGGATCGTTTTGAGTTGTATCAAAGTGTTCTAGTGGATCTGACTTTTCTTGAAGATTTTCTAAGTCTTCGAGATCTAAAAAAATTAAATCTGTACGTCTATGATGATTACTGTGTTCATCAAAATTATTTTTATCGACACAAAATATAAACTCTGCCCCAGAATCTTTGAGAAGAAATTCAATTTCTTGTTCTGTTAGTTGTGGAGAACATGGAATAGGAACAAGTCCAGCAGCAATACTAGCAAAGAATGTAATTAAATAATTTGGATCACTAGGAAGAGCAATAAGTGCTCTTGATTGAGGTGGGAGGTTGCATTGTTTTAAGCCATTTGCAAGTTTTAATGTTTCAGTATAGAACCTTTGAAAACTCCACTTTTCTTCATGATGTTCTGTTACAAAAATGAGAGCTGTTTTATTTGGAGTTTGTTGTACTCGATCAGCTAAACAAAATTGAGTTAAATTAAAAGATTCTTGTGTATTCAAAGCAGGATTTTAGAAAAATTAATAGAAACAATAGTGATTGTTTGATTTGTGGATTCTAGTCAAAAAAAATAAAATGGACTATCTCTTATAGCCTAAAAATAAAAAAGGAAATATAGAGAGTTTAAAATATCTGGAATTATCGACATTCTTCATATGATATATGAATTATTTTGTTATTATGTGGTCGTATGTATTGTCTCAATTAGTATTATATTTAAAGTATTCTATATTCTTTAGAGGTTATTTTGATTAAATCCAAAAGGCTGTGTTATTATTTTTTATTTTTAATTATATATCTGTTTTCTTTTAACTCCTTAAATGCAACAGAGTTACAAGAAAATTTTAAAAAATATATTCAACAACAACCTCGGAAAAAACAACTCTTAGAACAAATCCAAATCTTATTAAAAAAAGCTCAGCATGATAATCAGAGACTTAAAAATGAGTTAAATCGGTATATAAAACCTAAAATTATTTTTTCAACTTATGGAAAATACGAAGGGTTATCAGCAAAAGACATTAGTAGTATTGTTCAAGATGAAAAAGGATTTATTTTAATTGGAACAAATAATGGAGTTTGGAAATATAATGGAAGTGATTTTTACCAAATTTATAGTAAGCGAAATGGTTTAGTTTCTAACTCTATTCTAAATCTTCTTTTTGATCGGAATGGTTCATTATGGGTAGGAACAACTCAAGGATTAAACTATATTGAAAACGGGGTTGTAACAAAAACAATTGGCTCAGGGAAAGAGATTTGGGAAGTCGGAGTTCAAGATCAAAAAGGAAACCTTTGGTATGTAATTGATTATAATTTGATTCGAATTGAAAAAGGAATTTTAATTGAAATTTATAACGAACTTCCACCAGCATTTAAATTATTAAGAAGTAAAAAAAATGATATTTGGGTAGGAACAACGAATGGTTTATTTCAAATCAGGGATAAAAAAATTTTTCGTAAGTATACTCAAAAGAGTGGGTTAAGAAGTAATAATATTCATGAGATTATTGAAGATCATTTAGGAAATATTTGGGTATCGGATATTGATGGTGGTTTAAGTAAAATTAAAAACAACCTTGTTACAAGTAGTACTCCAGCTATTTTTGGGTACATCCATTCTTCGTACTTTGATAAAAAAAGAAAAGTTATGTGGCTTGGTTCTACAAGTGGTATTGCAAAGTATGATGCAGAAAGAAAAATAATTACAAAATACAATTCATATAATGGTTTAGCTGATAATTATGTACGTAGTATTTTTCAAGATAAAGATGGAAATTTATGGATTGGAACATCAAATGGTTTGAGTAAATTGTTACAAAAAAAAGCAATTGAATATACTCAAACACCAAAAGTATACTCCCAAATGATTGATCATCAAAATAGGAAATGGCTGGGAACATCAAGTGGATTACTTATTTTAACAGGAAAAAAACAAGAAAAAATTAGTATC
>JBNMNM010000320.1:0-4017 GCA_051275585.1 bacterium
ATAAAAATTGATCTATTCGCTTCTGTGGTTTTCAGGTATATCTGAAATAAAGTACCTGAAAAAATAAAGATGTAAAGGATAATAAACCATCCAAAAAGGTCTTGATTTTCAACAAATTTAATGCCGTAAACAACCTGCAATATTTCGGCTTTTAATAGCCAGAGAGTTAGGATAATTACTCCAAATAAGAGGGAAGATTTTTTAATTACCTGTTTAAAGTAAGTTTTGAAGTGAGCTGCTGAATGACGATTTAGAAGAAAGGATGCTTTTGCCGGAACAACATTTTCAATTGTAATAAAAAAGACATGCAACACGCCCATAAGGTTCTGAACTAGCCTGACTGTGCCTACAGCTGGGGTTCCTAGAATTACACCTAAACTAAGTAGTAAGAAGTTACTAGAGGTCCATTGAATAAGATTTGTAGCAATTAAATACTTGCCATAGCTCCAGTTTTGCTTAATTGGTAATTCTTTAATTTTTCCGAAGAGCTTAAATTCTTTAGTAATTAGGTGAAAAACCAGATTTGAGGAGAATCCAAAAAAGACCAGGATAACAAAAATGGTTTCTAAGCTAAGCTCACCTGATAAACCCAAAAGAAGAATTGCTGGTACTTGCATTAGGTAGGATATCGTATCAATCAAGAGGGCATTTTTATTAGATCCTTTTGCAAAGAAATATCTTCTATGCTGTTCATGTTTCACATAAAGGACAATTGCAGTTGGAATGAGAAAAATATTTAGCGGGCTTACTACATTTGGATGGAAACAATTTAAGGTAAAAAGTACGGCAACGGCCATTATCCAAACTAAAAGAGAAAGCATGTTTAGTAGTTGTAAATTACGTTTGCAATACTCATTAATATCATCTGCTTTGTTTCCTAAAACTAGAAATGGTAATCCTATAAAAGAAGTAAGTAATGCATGTAAAAGGAAGAATCCAAGCCATACAATTGCGAACTCGCCATAAGTTTCTAGACCTGCATACTTAGAAATTAAAATAGCCACTAAAAAATTTGTTCCAGAGACAATTGCTTGATCTCCTAAAGAAAATAGTTTTGACTTACCTAATGCCCATATGTTTTTGATTCTAATCATTGCACATAAACTTTAAAATAGTGCTTAACCGTATTTAGAAATCCTTTTGGGCTTGGCTGATAATTTAGCCTAGAACCATTAAAGTTGCCGGAGTGATTAGTAGTAGGATGGACACCATTCAATACAATATTCATTTGATCAAAATTTGTTTCTTCCTGAAGTAAATCAACATTAGAAATAAACTGAGCTTTGGAAAATTTTGAGCGCACCAGATAGATTCCGAAATCACAAAACTTAATAAGGTTGGCTGTATCTGGACTAATAACTGATGCTGGAGAATCCATTAAAATAATATCAAAATTTGATCTGATATCATTTATTAAGTTCGTGAAATTTTTATGGGCTAGAGTAAGAGAAGAAGATTTGCAGTCTGGGGCATATCCGAAATGAGTAATCTCTTCTTTTTCAGATTTGTAAGTGCTGTTTTTTAAAAGTTGATCGAAGAAAAAATTTACCTCACATTTTTCAAAAGGATTAAGATGCAAAACGGCAACTGAATAGCCCATTTGTATAAAAATATTAGACAATTTATTTGTTAGAAAGGTTTTTCCTTCTCTTCTTATTGAGGAGGTAACCATTATTGATCTTTTACCTTCAGTCGTTTTTGAAATTATATTGGCCGCTAAATTTGCATACTGTTCAAAATTAGTTAGCTCTTTATCAAAAGTTAAAGTACCCAATACAGGGGTCGCAGTTAATTTTTCAATGTCTGCTTTTGCTATTATTCTCCCAGTTATTAATTTCCTGCCAAAAACGATAATTATACTAATTATGAGACTCAAAAAGCCGCAAACAAAAGTGATTAATACTCTATTTGGAGAAACCGGCTCATTGCCCACTGCAGCGGGTTGAATAATTCTATGAAAAGAAATTAATGCACTTGACGCAATTTGGGCTTCTAATTTTTTCTGGAACAGGAAATTATAAACAGTTTCATTATTCAAGAATTCTCTCTCTAATGCCCTCATTTCCTTTTCTCTTGTAGGAATTTCTTCGAACTGACCTTCTAATAGGGTGAGAGCGGATTGAATCTCAGCACGTTTAATTTCAATGTTAGTCAAGTTTCTTGTGACGGCTTCTTTGATATACTTCTCTACATCATCAATTTTGGCCTGAGCATTTTTTACGCTTTCATCTTCATCAGTATATTTAACTTGAAGATCTCTTTTTTCATCAGTATATAGCTTTAATTTTTTGACTAATTCGGTCAGTACTAAATCACCAAAACCAAAGTTGAAGGCAGTCTTTTCATAGTAATCTCCAGCGGCTATGTAAAGTTGTAAATCACGAGTAGCTTTTTCCTCCACCTTCATGTTAATCAATTGCAATTTCAGTTTAGAAATTTCTCTTAATCCAGTTTCAGTTTCTTGGAGCGTATTCACAACAGCATGGCTAATTTTATAGCTTTCTAAGTTGTTCTCAGATTGAGATAAATTTTGATTTATCGATTGCATTCTTTCATCAATAAACAGTAATGTTTTTTGAGCCGATTTTGATTTAGTATCTATATAATCTTCAACATAGGCCTCACAAAGGGCATTCGTAAAATCAGCTGCAAAAATTGGGTCTTCATTTGTGTAAACCACTCTTAAAACGGCAATTTCTTTATCTACTGCTTTTACGTCAAGGTTTTTTTGAATCCCGGCTATTAAGCGCTCTTTTGAAGGAATCAGGAGTAGGAAATTATCATTTATGTTTAGTTTCTTTTTGGCTTGTAAAGCGGTATTAGTATTTATTTCAATAGATCCGTCTTTTATGAAAATTGGCTCGCCAATTTTACCACTTCCAATCTTCTCTTCACTTTCTTCATCTCTTATGATAATTGTGCTGTTATTACTCACTTCAAAAGAAATAATATGATCAAAGTAGGTGAAGCTGGAATCAAATGTGATTTCAAATGGGTTTTCTGTAAAAAGCAAGGTGTTTTTAAATTGCCCTTTTCGCCAAATTTTATAGGTGATATTTAGGTTGTTTAAGGTTTTTTGAATTAGCAAGGGGGACTGTAAAATTTCAGCTTCCGTTTGAATTTTGTTTTCAGAACTGAAAACATCAAAATCATCATATAAGTTATTGCTTGATATTCCATATTTGTGATCATCAAGTTTAATTTTAGCAATACTTCGGTATTGAGGTGTTGTATACTTAATTGCATATCTGGCAAGAAGTAATCCAGTAATTAAGCATCCAATAATGATCGGACTTCCTTTGAGGAGTGTTACAAACAATCTTTTTATTTTCTGAGCTTCTAACATGTTGGGGAATTTTTTGATTAGAATATTTACTTTGAGAGAACCGAAATGAGAACTCCAACAGAGGTTAACATAGTGGCGAAGGGAATTAAAGTTGGAGCACGCTCATGTAGTTTTTTAGTTTTTGCGGCTGGCACATAAACGATATCTCTAGATTTTAAATAGATATTACTAGCTTCAAATTGGTTCATTTTAGTTAAATCTATTTTGTAGCAAATATTATCTCTTATTACTTGAATTTGAGAAGATTTAGCAAACGAGGTCATTCCTTCAGACCGCCCAATCAATTCAACTAACGAATTAATATCTCTCTCTAATAAATATTTACCGGGCTTTACAACTTCGCCTAGAATCGTTACTTCTGCATTTAGAATTTTCATTTCAACAATTGGATTTTTTATTGTCTCACTAAATTTTAGTGCAATTATTTTTTCAGCTTCAGGAAGAGTTAAACCTCCTAATTTCATTGCCCCGATTTGAGGAACTTTTACCGTTGAATCTTTTTCAACCATAACCCATTTACCAAAAGATTCGTTCGTATTATAAATACTAAATGCTGATCCAACACTCTTATCGTCATGATTCCAGACACTTATTGATAATTTATCATCAGGAAGAATAACTGGTTCGAAATCAGGTCCTAACTTCTTAAATAAAATAGCAGAGTCGTCTAT
>JBNMNM010000321.1:0-4014 GCA_051275585.1 bacterium
CAGGAGTAAAGCCATCAAAGCGTTTTACCTGACTTCGACAAGAGTATCCTGTTGCTAAAATTTTCTTTTGGTCTGTTGGATTTTGAGGCATTTGTTTTTTCCATGACATTTCATAAATGCCTTTTGACTCTTCCAAATGTTCAACCTCATGCCCAAAGGTTCCAGCCATTCCGCAACAACCAACATTTGCAGAAGATAATTGAAATCCACATTTTTGAAAGATTTGAACCCACTCTTTTTGAGAATCATGAACAGCAGTTCTTTCTGTACAATGTCCAAACAGATGATAAGGATCTTGTTTTTCTGAATCTGATTTTTTTGAAAATGCGTTTTGTAATGGTTCTGATTGTTGTGCTAACCACTCTTGCATTAATTGAACATGGAATCCTAAGTTTTGTGTTCCCATGACTTGGCAATATTCATCTCGGTAAGTCAGAACAATACTTGGATCAATTCCAATAATTGGAATTCCTGCCTCTGCTACATCTCGAAGGTACTTAACATTTTTCCGAACATGTAAATTAAATTTTTTCAAGAACCCTTTCACATGAAAAGGTTTTCCATTGGCTCGAAATGGAAGAACATGAACGGTAAATCCAAGTCTGCAAAGGAAATCATAAGTATCAAGAACAAGGTTTGCTTCATAAAAACTAGTGAAAGCATCTTGCAAAATAATGATCTGTTTACTTTTTTTACTTTGATTAATGTACTTTAGTGCTTCCCGAGGATGTCGTTGTGCTTTTCTTCTTGTAAGACCAGCAATAACTGTAGTTTCACTTAATTTAGGAGCGTCAATCATTCCTAAATCATTTTCAACAAAGTTTTGTGCAATTGGTTGTTCCATTGCCCAATTTACCAGTTTTGGGAAAAAAGCTTGGAATTGAGCACTTTGTTCAACTCCTGCAACAAAATGATCCTTCAAAGGTCGCAAGTAACGAGAGTAATACAATTCTAAAAATTTTGATTTAAAGTCTGGAACATCAACATGAACAGGACATTGGCTTCCACATGCCTTACAAGAAAGACAACCATCCATTGCCGATTTTACTTCATGAGAAAAATCATACTCATCATTATTTTTTTTATTTTGAGTATTATGCCATTTGTTCACTAAATCTAAGATTGAAGATGAACCACTCTTAATCTGTTGGTCTTTATTTACATCATATCCTGTAGAAGATAACAGACGTAACCATTCCCGCATTACTCCTGCTCGTCCTTTTGGAGAGTGAATTCGATCACGAGTAATTTTTGATGATGGACACATCACATCATCAGGGTGGTAATTGAAACAAGCACCATTTCCATTACAATTAATGGTTGTTTCGTACTCTTGACGAAGCGGAGGTGGAATCTGTCGGT
This sequence comes from bacterium, assembly GCA_051275585.1. Lineage (GTDB taxonomy): Bacteria > SAR324 > SAR324 > XYD2-FULL-50-16 > JBNMNM01 > JBNMNM01. The sequence continues at coordinate 1,363 of JBNMNM010000321.1, forward strand.
CAAAGTGTCCACGTAATGGACCATTTACAGAAACAACCTTATCTGTTGAAGAATATGGAGTAACAATTTTTCCAGGGTTTAGCTGGTTTTTTGGATCAAAAACTTCCTTAATTTTTCGTAAATCTTGGTAGAGTTCTTCTCCAAAATAATCAACAGTATATTCACTTCGAAATCCTCGACCATGTTCACCCCACATGACTCCTTTGTATTTTTTGACAAGCTTTGAAACTTCATCAGAAATTACTTTAAAGAGTTTTTCATCATCAGGGTTTTTCATATCAAGTGCAGGTCGAACATGAAGACATCCAGCGTCAATATGTCCAAACATTCCATATTCTAAACTATGCTTTTCTAATAAAGCTCGGAATTCTCGAATATAGGCCGCAAGATTTTCTGGTGGAACTGCGGTATCCTCTACAAATGCGATTGGTTTCCGACTTCCTTTTGCATTTCCTAGAAGGCCAACCCCTTTTTTTCGTAGATTCCAAAGATCACCAAGTTCTGTTTCATTTTGAGCAATATAATAACCAATGGCTTGGTTGGATTTTCCTTTTTGATCTTCAATACTTTTGCATAAAGCTTTTACTTTTTTATCTAAATCGCCTTTATTATTTGAGATGAACTCAACAAGATTTACTGTCTTGGTTTGAAGCTTACCTTCATCAGTAATGAAATCCTTAATTTTATGATAGATTTCATCTTCTCTAGCAAGCATTAGAATTTTTTCATCAATGGTTTCAATAGCCGCAGGATCAGACTTTACCAAAACTTCAGCAGAAGAAAGAGCATCATCAAAGGATTGATACTTAACCACAATTAACTTTTTCCATTTTGGAATTTTTGTGATTTTTAATTTTGCTTCTGTAATAAAAGTAAGAGTTCCCTCAGAACCTGTAATCAAATAATTAAGATTAAACTTACCTTCTGTTTCATTAACTTTGGCTAAGTTATAACCAGTCATGAAACGATTCATTTTAGGGAAAATTTCCTCAATGAGTTCTTTTTTCTCTGTAACGATTTCATCTACTTTTTGATAAATTTTACCAATTCTTCCTTTCTCTTTTTTCTTCTCTTCTAATTGATCAAGATTAATCTCTTCAGCATCAAAAGATTCACCATTCACAAGCACACAAGACAACCCAAGAACATGGTTACTCGTTCTTCCATAAATTCGAGAACCTTTTCCACAAGCATCAGTGTTAATCATTCCACCAAGAGTTGCCCGATTACTTGGAGAAAGTGTTGGTGGAAAAAATACACCATGAGGCTTTAGATATTCATTAAGCTGATCTAAAACGACTCCAGGTTGAACTCGTATCCATCCTTCTTTTTTATTAATCTCCAAAATATTGTTCATATATTTGGAGCAATCTACCATGATACCGCTATTTAAGGACTGTCCATTGGTTCCAGTACCGCCACCACGAGGACTAAACTTAATTGACCGGAATTCATCCCGAAGAGCTAACTTAAATACTTGAGCAATATCTTCTTGAGATTTTGGAAGAACAACCGCTTGAGGAATAACTTGATAAACACTGTTATCTGTTGCAGTTACTAAACGAGATGCATAGTCAGTTCGAATTTCTCCAGAAAATGAAGTTTTTCGAAGTTCTTGAAGAAAATATTGATATTTAGCGAGTAAAGTATGTTCAGAACTTAATTTAGGAATCATGGTGAATATAAAATAAAATTACTTACGTTTTAGAACAATAAAAGAAGAACTTTCGCAAGCATCCTCTTTTATTAGAAGAGGATCAAAGCAAGAGGGGTTTAATAATGTTTAATGTCATCTAATGATGCAAAAATAGACTGATAACCTTCATAAAAAATAGGGTCTATTTCGCCATCTTTAATTGCATTCTTAACCACACACTGTGGTTCTGACATATGATTGCAATCTTGATATTTACATTGGTTTAGATGGTTTTCAAATGCAGGAAAAACTTCATCTAAATTATTTCGATCAATTTTCCATAAACCATATTCACGAATACCAGGAGTATCAATCACATATCCCTTAGGAGCAATATTATGCATATGAGCTGCTGTTGTTGTATGAGCACCTCGTTCTGTTCTTGTGATCAGATCTCCAACTCGTAAATCAAGATGAGGAAACATTTGATTCAAAATAGAAGATTTTCCTACTCCGGAGTGTCCAGCTACAACAGAAACACTATTTTCTAGTCTTTCTTGTAATTCGTCTAGATTTGTTGGTTGAATTGTTGAGCTTGTAATTACTTCAACCCCATTTTTTAGATAAGGAGCAATTAAAGGTTCTAGTTCTTCATCAGTGGTAAGATCCGTTTTTGTAACAATTAAAATTGGATGAATATTACCAACGTTAGCTGCAACAAGCATTCGTAAGATTAAGTTATTTCGAAAAGGTGGGTTTTTAGCCGCAACGACAATCAACAAATTATCAACATTGGCTGCAAGTACTTGCTCTGCATTGACCTCAACTCTAGATCGAGAAAGAAAACTTTTGCGAGGTTCTTTTCTAAGAATTAGTCCTACTTCATTATTTTCATCTTTTGAAAAGACAACATAATCACCAACAGCAAGTTGATTGTTAAATCGACTATATCGAAATAACTTACCTTTGATTTTACATTGTAATTCGCCAAATTCTTCAGATTTAATTAAATAAAA
>JBNMNM010000322.1:0-3996 GCA_051275585.1 bacterium
AAACGACTTCGCTCTAGGCTTCACAGATGGTCATGGTATCAACTTCAAACCTATATTGAATACAAAGCAAAAGCTGTAGGTTTAAGAGTACAATATGTAAATCCTGCATATACATCAAGCACCTGCCATCAATGTGATGAGTTAGGAATACGAAAAAAGCATCTTTTTTACTGCAAAGCGTGTCAAAGCAAAATCCACGCAGACTTGAACGCAAGTCTAAATCTGAGTAAGCTTGCTGTCCCATAGGGGTCAGTCAATGGGTACTGTAATCTACCCAAATGTAGCAGTTTAATTACTGACTATAAAGCCTCTTCCTTCAGGGAGAGGTTGTTTACTGTAAATGAAGTATAGGATTTGATTGAAAAAAGGGAACTATTAAATTAATTAAGGAGTATAATGAAAATTCAAGTTGGATTAATCTGTATTTTTTTATTTGTAACTAGTGGAGTTAGCATTGCTCAAAATAAGGAGCAACAAATTTTACCGCAATATGCACAGCAACTCATTCAGAAAAATCAAAATAAATCAGGTTTTGTGATTTTAGATGTAAGAACTCCTTATGAATTTCAGACAGGACATATTGCAAACGCAAAATTGCTAAATTTTTATTCATCAAACTTTCGGAGTCAACTTGCAAAGTTAGATCGGAACAAAACATATCTTATTTATTGTCGAAGTGGAAATCGTTCTGGCAGATCCTTCAGATTAATGAAGCAACTAGGTTTTACAAAAATTTATGATGTAATTGGTGGGATGATTCGTTGGAAACAGGAAGGTTTACCCGTTCAATAACTGTTAGAATAAATAATGTAATTAACTTACAAAAAGAATTGTGAACTTGAAAAAGTTGTTGCTAAAAAATAAAAAGGATTTTTTAAAATAGCTCTAAAACACCTGCTTCTGAGTTATCTAATTCTATTGAAAAATCTAACTCCTGACTTGTTAATACAAACAACCCAAAAGAGAAAGTAACTTGAGATGCAGATTTTACATTAGCTTTTAGTGCAATTGGATATTCTTGGGTTTGAAAAATCTCGAATGAAGCTTGTTTCAGAATATCAGGAGTTGACATACCTAAATGTGGAAATTCACTCATTAATCCTTTTTTCAAATTTCCACTATAACGATTACAACACTCACTAAAATAGTCTTTGAGCATTTCTTCTGTAATTTCTTCAGGTTTTTTTTGTAATACATTAGAAACATAGTGAATATTTTCACTTGTACTAGAATAATGCATAGTTGCAAAAATTCTAATTTTATAAGAACAAATAGTGATAAGAATATTGTGGTTTTCTGATAGAGAATCTTCTTGATTTAAACAGTTTATGTCCCAATCATGATTGATATTTTCTTCTTCCAGTGTTTTTTCATATGAATATGCAAAGAGTTCAGAAAATGCTTCTTTAGTTTTAGAACTAATCAAAAATTCCTCTATAGTGCACAAAAATTAGAATTGATATGATTTTAGAATAATAAGGCACAAAATATTATATTTAATTGATTGAATTTTCGATTTGTATTTGTGCATTATTTAGTTCACTAGTGAATTCTTGAAGCATTGAATGATTTTCTTTTGAAAATTCATCTTTTTGAGTAATTGAGTTTTTTAAATCATTTGTTGTAATTTTAACACTATCAATGGCAGTGAGAACCATTCGACTGCCAGCTTGTGTATCTTGGAATGTAGTTGTAATTAGTAAATCATTATTATTTAATTCTTTGACATGGCTATCACATAATATTTTTGTGTGTTTTGCCAGTTTAGAGAATTCCTCTGCTACAATTGTAAAACCTTTTTCTGCATCTCCTGCTTTTGCCGCTTCAATTCTAGCATTCATTGATAAGATACCAATACGTCTCCCAATACGATTAAATTCATCATTTAATTTATGCATAGCATTAATGGAATGTTTAATTTTATTCATTCCATCATGCCATCGTTCAAAAGTACTAACTAGTCCAAATAGTTGAGCTACATCATCAATTACATGTTCTATGAGAGTAATACTTTCATTTAAAGAAACTTCCTCATTTTTTGTTTGTAAGTCCTTCATTGTAGAGTTTAGTATTTCTAAGAATTCTTCAAGAAGATGTTTTTTTGTTGTAAGGTCTTGTTCAAGGTTTTCTATTTTTCTACTTTGATGTAGTTGATCTTCTTGAGCATTCTTTTCTAACTGAGCAACTTTATCTTGAGGGATCATTTCAGAAATCTGTTGGTTTAGGGATTGTACTTGTTGGTTTACTTGGGATTTTTGTTTCCAAAACATAACAGAAAACACAATTCCAGCACCTAATAGTATACCTGCAATGAATATCATCAATTTTAACAAAAAAAGTTAAATGAGTACCCGTTTTTGAAGAAAAACTTCTACTCAAGATTTGAGAAAGGATAAAAATGTAAAATTAACCTACTAGAGTTTTAATTGGTCCTAATGCACCTGCACCATTGAATGGTTTTACAATCCATCCTTTAATACCAGCAGCTTTTCCTCTTTGTTTTAATTTTGGATCACTTTCTGTAGTAAGCATTAAAATGTGTACAGATGAATTTCCAAGGTCATTACGGATTTTTTCAACCATTGTTAATCCATCCATATTTGGCATATTGATATCTGAGATAATAAGCTTAATATCAGAATCAGCCTTTACTTTATTTAAGCCGTCTTGACCATCTTCTGCTGTATCAACAGAAAAACCATTATCACTTAAAAAACTTTGAACTTCATTTCGTACTGTTGCTGAGTCATCAACTACTAAAATTTGTGCCATGTTTTTACCTGAATTAATATTATAGGAATATCACAAAATATAAGCTTAAGTTTACTGAGAACTACGCAGAAGTATTAAATTCTAATAATATCAGCAGATTAACTAACGGTTGTTGTTTTCTTGTAAAATAGAGCATTGAAAAAAAGAAAATATTTCAAAAAACCCTCAGTTCTCAGGGCTTAAGATAAAATAATTTTGCAATTTAATTAGAAGTCTTCAGCCATTATAAATCAAAGGATGAGAGACTTCTGCGTAGTTCTCAGAAGTTTAAATCAAGGGAAGACTATATTATTAAATGTTAAAAAGAAAAGTATAAAAGTGTTTTTGATAAAATTGAAAGTTTTATAGAAGTTTAAAGTATGAACTTACTAACTTTAGTAATAAGTAATTTCAATATTTTATCATTAAAACTACTTAAACCGTGAATTTTGTAGTGTGTGCAGAATAAAAAGTTAGATGATATCTTAATTGAATAGTCAGCAATGCAGGCTAGGTTACTTTTTGTTGTAAGTACCTGAGTAAGTACTTAGGCACAGGTAAACCAGTATTTTATATCCATTTAAAACTTAATTTTCAACAACTTACCGATAATTAAATACTGGATTACTTTAGCACTATTACTTACAAGTAAACTAGTATTTAATATTTATTTATAGCTTAATTTTCAATAGCTTATCGACAATTAAGTACTGGGTTACTTATCATCACTAATTTGAATAGTCGTCCAATATTTCTCATAATTTGTGATAACTTGAATAGTTTCTTTGACTTTTCATTGCAACATAATTTTATGAAGTAGAGTAAATTCCTCAATAGTAAGAAAATATTAAATTTGGTGTATCAAAAAAGAAAGTTAGCAGACATTTTTCTTTGAAGATTTTAAAAAATTACTACTTTATCAAATTATGACCTTTTTTAGAAAAGAATCAGATTTCTTTGGATGACAAATGTTCATTCCTCTGCTTATGGAATACTTCTGTATAGTTCTCAGTATTCCATATGAAATATTTCACTATATAATATAATTATATTAAAGATGTTTAGATTTTTAATATGATTTTGATTAGTAATAGGCTATATGAATATTCATTAAATAATAGAAATTGTAGAGTATAAAAAATTTATAAACTCGTTGAGTATTGGTCTATTCTGCATTTTATCAATGGTATAATATAAATTATTTTTAAATTGGAGAATACAATGAATTCAAATTTTTCACTATAT
>JBNMNM010000323.1:0-3991 GCA_051275585.1 bacterium
GAGTTTGAAAATCGTTTTCATTAAATTCCGCTTTTAAATTATCTAAAGAATCAATATTTGTTTTATGGTATTTAGTAATTTGCTCAAATTCATTTTCTTGTTTTTCTAAAAGTTCCCCTAATTTACGCCAGTTCTTGGTTAAAGGTTCAATTTGATTTACTAAAAGTACTAATTTTAAGTCCCATTGTTTTAACTGAAATCCTGCCTTTTGTCTTACAAGTTTTTGCATAGCTAAAGTGGTACTTTGTGCGAGATCGTTTAACTCATATTTTTTTTGATCTTCAATAATTTGATTTAACTTATTGATTCTATTTTTAATTTTTAAAATTTTTTCTTCAATATGTTCATTTTTTTGGTTGAGTGTTTCTTTCTTACTATGATCTCCTATGCCACATTTTGGACAAGACTCAAAATGAGTAGTGACTAAAAAATCACAAGAAGAATTAGGACACTTTTGATACTTTAATTTTTGAAAAAAGGAAGAGTTATAGAACTTATTAAATGGAATGTGGAATTTTTTTTCAGAACTAGCTTGTTTTGCTTGTGGAGTATTGTAAGACTCTTTAGTCTGTATATTAAAATAGTTTTGTTCTCCTTGTGTAGTATGAATTGTACGAGTAAATTCTTTTTTCATTATTTCTCGATTCATTTTTCCTATCTCCTCACCATTAGGCTCTTCATTATACTGTCTTAAAGAGACTAAAAAGGTGGAGGTGGGTCCCCAAAAAAATACCACAGCAAGAACAGCAAGAACAAAAACAATTATATTGATGATCCCCATAGATGGAACAATAGAAATAAACGTTAACACTATTCCTATTATCATGGAAAAACACCCCACTTTATGATAAGTTTTTGCTGCAATAAACATTGAACAATGTGGACAAGTCTTCGTTTTAGAAGGAAGAATTGCTTTGCATTCTGGATTAGGGCATTCCATTTATACTCTCATTATATTGAGGCTATTTTTTTAGTTATATTTTAATTAATTGTATTAATAATTGGACAATTCTTATCAAAAGGAATTTGAAATTACTATTTGTTTTGTATTTATAATTAACAAAAATATATTGCTAATCTAATAATTAATTAGATGATATGTAAGGTAAGGATGATGGGCTGATTCTATGAGGATAAAATGATGGGTACAAAAAAGTACCCACCAAATCAAAACTATCCTTCTAGGCTAATGCGGAAAGGATTTTCAAGCAGTTGAGTGATATATTGAAGGAATCTTGCGGCGATTGCTCCATCAATAACTCGGTGATCGTAGGAAAGGGATAGAGGCATCATCAATGCTGGTTCGAATTTTCCGTCAACATAGAGTGGTTGCATTTCACTTTTTGATACACCTAAAATAGCTACATCTGGCCAATTTACAATGGGTGTAAATCCTGTACCAGCAATTCCACCAAGATTCGTAATCGCCATACAGCCACCTTGAAAATCAGCAGGAGCTAACTTTCGGTTTTTCGCTTTTACTGAATACTCAGTTAATGACTTTGCAATATCTCCAATGTTCTTTTGATCAACATCACGAATTACAGGAACCATCAATCCATTTGGAGTATCCATCGCAACTCCAATATTATAATAATGCTTTTGAATGATTTCTAAAGAATTCATATCAACACTAACGTTGAATGATGGAAATTCTTTTAAAGCCATTGCAAGAACTTTAATTAAAATTGCTGTGATGGTTAATTTTCCGCCTTGAGCTTCAACAAACTGTTTATTGTTTTTTCGAAGATCTTCAAGAGTGGTGATGTTCGCTTTATCAAACTGAGTTACATGAGGAATTGCATTCCATGCATGAGTCATATTTCGAGCAGTAATTTCTCGAATTCGGCTCATTTTTACACGTTCTACTTTTCCGATTTTTGTGAAATCAGGAAGTGGTAACGATTCAACACCTAAAGAACCCGCAGATTCAGTCCTAACCATGTGTACTGTTTTCGAATGTAATTTTACATCCTCTAATGTAATTCTTCCTCGACTTCCTGTGCCTTTTACATCTGCAATTTTAACTCCGATTTCTCGGGCAAAACGACGAACTGAAGGTGCTGCTGCAACTACTTTGTTTGTTCTGTTTATCTTTACAGCCGCAGGAGAACTTGGAAATGGTGTTGGTGTCTCTTCTGGAAGCTCTACATGAGTTGTGCTTGTTGCTAAGTTTGATTGAACAGAAACAACAGGGGCTTTTGTTGGAGCTGACTCTATTGAAGTTTCTACCTCAAGAATTAGCTGTCCAACTTTAACTTTAGCACCTGTTTTCACAGAAACTGATTTTACTGTTCCAGCAATTTCAACAGGAATTTCAACAGTAGCCTTATCTGTTTCAACCTCAAGCATTGGAGTATCTTTTGTAACTACATCTCCAACAGATACAGGAACGGCAATTACTGAAACTTCTTCAATACCATCACCCATTTCTGGAACTTTTACTTGCACTACTTTTGGTCGTGCTTGAACAGACACAACAGGTGTAGATTTCTTTTCTGCTTTTGGTGCTACAACCTTTGCTTCTTTCACTGGTTTAGCTGGTCTTTCTGTTTTCGCTTTTTTAGCACTTGATAAAACAACAATAACATCACCAATTGAAATGGGATCACCATTTTTCACTGTGACTTTTTCCACAATTCCAGCAGAAGGTGAAGGAACTTCAACCGTTGCTTTGTCTGTTTCAAGCTCTAAAATAGGATCATCAATTTGAATAGAATCGCCTACTGAAACCATGATATTGATGATTGTGCCACCTGCAATGCCATCACCAAGATCAGGTAATTTAACTTCTTTTGCCATACTGACCTTTCTCACTATATCATTGGGTTGCGTTTATCTGGATTAATTTTAAGTTCTTTATGTGCTTTTGCAAGAACATCAGCTTTGATTTTGTTCTCACGCACAAGATTTGTAAGAGTCGCAATCGTAATATAACGAGCATCTACTTCAAAATGATCTCGAAGAACTTCACGAGTTTCACTAAGACCAAAACCGTCAGTACCAAGAGTTTCTAGACGTTGAGGCATCCATTTAGCGATTGAATCAGGAAGAACCTTCATATAATCAGAAGCGGCTACATAAACACCTTCTTCTTTTTCAAGAACTTGAGTGATATATGGAACTTTCGCTTCTTTTGTTGGATTTAATAAGTTCCAACGCTCTACATTAAGAGCTTCTCGACGAAGTTCAGTGTAACTAGTGATACTCCAGACATCCGCAGAAACACCATATTTTTCAAGCATTCCTTGTGCTTCTAATGCACAGTTCAAAATACTACCACTACCAAAAAGTTGAGCTTTTACTTTCGTTTTCTTTTTGGATTTTTTCACCTTATATATTCCTTTTAGAATTCCTTCTTTACTTCCTTTTGGCATGTCAATCATTTCATAATTTTCATTACCAAGAGTAACATAATAGAAGACATTCTCTTGCTCTCCGTACATTCTTCGAAGTCCATCTTCAACAATTACTGCAACTTCATAAGAGAATGTAGGATCATAAGTAACAACACCAGGAATAAGACTTGCCTGAATATGGCTTTGACCATCTTGATGTTGTAATCCTTCCCCTGCAAGAGTGGTTCGTCCAGCAGTACAACCAAACATAAATCCACGAGCCATTAAATCAGCGGCCGCCCAAGCTAAATCACCAATCCGTTGGAAACCAAACATGGAATAGTAAAAGAAACATGGAATGGTTGGAATCGAATAGTTTGAGTATGCTGTTCCTGCCGCAATAAATGAAGACATTGCACCAGCTTCATTAATTCCTTCTTCAAGAATTTGACCGCTTTTTGATTCTTTATAATAGAGTAAACTATCTGAATCTACAGGCTCATAAAGCTGACCAACACTTGAATAAATTCCTACAGCACGAAAAAGAGCTTCCATTCCAAAAGTTCGAGCTTCATCAGGAATAATTGGAACAACATATTTTCCTAGATTTTTATCTTTCAACAATTTAGCTAACAGTCGAACCATTGCCATTG
>JBNMNM010000324.1:0-3989 GCA_051275585.1 bacterium
CAAAAGAATTTTTAAGAATTCGCCCTGATATTCCGATTGTTCTTATTACAGGGTTTAGTCAACTTGTTTCAAAAGAGAATGTTTTAGAAATTGGAATTAAAGAATATATCACAAAACCGATTGATCCATATTCATTTAGTAAAAAAATTCGAGATGTTTTAGACTTAAAAGATTCTTAGTAGACTTCCAAGAATCTGAAAAATTTGATAATTACGGCCTAATTTAGATGATTGATTAATCTTTTAGAAAAAGAGGGATAGTGAATAAAGTATTTATTTTATGTTTGAGTTTTTTTATTTTCTTTGGTTGTGATTCTGCTCCAAAAAAAAATAAAAAAGGAATAACAGACCTTTCTATTATCCAAGCAGTACAAAAAAAGCTAGATGCACAAGAAAAAAAAATGATTCAAAATGAGATGAAAAATCTCAACTGGAAAACAAATAATACTGATCCTATTTATGCAGATCAAAATGCAAAAAAAGGAGGAGTGTATCGAACTTGGATGACAAGTTATCCTTTAACTTTCCGTCTTTATGGTCCGAACTCAAATAGTGGAAAATTTGTCAGTTATAATCGAGCCTATGCTTTTTTCAATTTAACATCGATCCATCCAAATACTCGTAGTATTATTCCACAACTAGCAAAAAAATGGGCTGTACTTCCTGATAATAAAACCGTTTATTATAAACTTGATCCTGATGCTCGTTGGTCTGATGGAAAGCCTATTACGGCAGATGACTATGTATTTTACTTTTATTTTACTCAAAGTAACTATATTAAGGCTCCGTATTATAAACAATATGCAAGAGACCATTTTCAAAAAATTGAAAAAATAGATAAGTATACCATCCGAATTGTGGCGAAAAAACCAAGTTGGCGGATTTTATATGAAACAAATATTAATCCTCTTCCTTTTCATGCAACAGTACTAAATAAAGATTGGGTTAAGAATCATCAATGGTTTAAAAATGTTGTACCTGGTCCGTATGCATTAAAAAAGTTTACCAAAGGCAAATATGTTGAGTTTCATCGCATAAAAAATTGGTGGGGAAAGGAAAAACGTTGGTTTAAGGGGATGTATAACTTTGATAAAATTCGCTTAAATGTCGTTTCTGATGAAAATATTGCATTTGAATTATTTAAAAAAGGAAAGTTTGACCTCTTTACTCCAAATGAAACTCAATGGATGAAGAAAAGTAATATTAAAGAAACAAAAAATGGGTATATTCAGAAACAAATGTTTCGGATTCAAAGAACTTATGGGCAACAAGGTATTTTCTTAAATGCAAAAAATCCTGTTTGGTCAGATGTCAGACTTAGAAAGGCATTAGCCCACTTATTTGATTTTGATACAATTAATAAGAAATATTTATATTCATTATTTTCTCGAATGGACAATTTCTTTGAAACATACCCTCCTTATAAAAATCAAAATATTAAAGCACTTCCATTTGATTTAAAGAAAGCAAATGAATTACTTGATCTTGCAGGCTGGAGTGGAAAAAGGAATAAAGAAGGTCTTCGAGAGAAAAATGGAAAATCTTTATCAATTACAATTTTAATTGGTTCTCCTTATTGGACTCGTTTTTTAACTTTTTATAAGAATGTGGCGTTAAAAGCTGGAATTAATATTTTAATTAAGCAAATGGATGGGGCAGCATTCTTTAAAGCAATCCACCAAAAAACTTATCAAGCGGTTGTTTTAAGTTTTGGATCGGGTTCGTTTCCTTCGCCACGTCAACTGCTACATTCTGAAAATGTGAAAGTAGGAACAAACAATATTTTTCAGTTTGGAACAAAAAAAATTGATCAACTAATTGATATTTATCAATTTAATTTAGATGAAACAAAAAGAGTGAAGGCTATTTTTCAAATTGAAGAAATTGTTCGAGAAAATGCAATTATGGTCTTATTTTGGAAATCAAATTATCAACGAATTCTAAGATGGAGATATTTAAAAGGTCCAAAAACTTTTGTGACAAAGCAAGGATTTGACTATGATCTTTTATGGTATGAGCAAGAGGAAGGTAATAAATTGAAGGTAGCACAAAAAGATGGGACAAGTTTTCCACCTGTGCAGACAGTGCGAGATCCATTTGGATTAGATCGTTAATAAGTAGATTAACAATGATTCGCTGAAAAATCAGCGAATCTAAAGCTAAACTTTTAGTTTACAGCTTCTTTTAAGTTTTTTCCTGGTCGAAACTTCGGAATTGTTGTCGCTGGAATGTTAATTTCTTTTCCAGTTTGTGGATTGCGTCCCTTTCTTTCCTTTCTTTCAACAGTTGTAAACGTTCCGAAACCAACTAATGTGATGGTTTTCCCCTCAGAAAGTTCATTTTGCACAGTAGAAATGAAAGCATTTAGTGACTTTTCTGCAACCGCTTTTGTTACCTCGGCTTTTTTCGAAATACTTGAGATAAGATCAGCTTTTGTTACATTACTCATTAACCCTCCTAATAGGTAATTTTTGACTTAGTTAAAAGAATCCTCAATATAAAGTATATACAGCATTTATCAATGAAAGGTGAATTCTTGTCAATAGATTTTGGTTGTTACATAAAATCTTTCATATAAGAACGTAACATCCCAATTGCTTTTGTTCGGATCTGTGAGACTCGTGACTCTGTGAGTTCAAGAACCGCAGCAATTTCTTTCAAATTTAGATCCTCTTGATAGTAAAGTGAGAGAACTAATTGCTCTTTTTCAGGGAGCTTGAGAATAGCATCAGCTACCTGTTCTTTAACTTCATCACCAAGGATTTTACTCGCAGGATCTTCCTCTTCAGGATTTGAGATGGTGTCCAGAATGTTTAATGACTCATCTTCATTGTGAACGTGACCTAAATCTTCAATTGAAAGCAAAGGAATAGGTTTTGATTTACTTAAGAACTTGTCTAGTTCTTTTAAAGGTATCTCTAGTTCATTCGCCAGTTGATCATCTGTTGGATAATCAATCCCTTCTGTACGAAGTCTTTGATACGCCTTTTCTAATTTATTGCCGTTATCACGTACAGACCTAGGAATCCAGTCTTTTGCTCGTAAATGATCAAGCATAGAACCACGGATTCTGTATTCAGCAAAAGTACGGAATTTTTTCTCTTTTGATGGGTCAAATTTATCAGCTGCTTCCATTAAGCCAATCATTCCAACCTGAATTAAATCATCAACATCAAAGTTTGAAGGAAGCCTTGCGGCGAGTCGTTTAGCAATATATTTTACATTGCTAGCGTATTCAATCGCAACTTGTTCCTTGGTCTTCTTTAGCTGCGGCAGGTACGGATTTGACTTATAAGGATTTTTTAAATTTTTATTTTTGGCAGCAGACATTTTGTACTTTAATAGCTAGTAATTTTCACATGAAAACCTATTACTCTAAATAAGTTTTAGACAGTAAAATTACTAATTATAAAAGCAAGCCTTATGCCCTTTTAGCGGCGTGCTTTCCAAATTCCAACTCTTTCCCAAAAAGAAGAAGTAGGAGTATCATCAATTGCTTGTCCAGGATGGATATCAATTTGGGTTGCGATTTGTTCGTAAGCTCTTGTTACATGGGAATTAGGAGCCCAAACACTCATTGCCACTTGCTTTCGAATGGACTGATTTAGCATTGGATCTTTAGGTACATTTCCAATGAAAAGAATTTCAATAGGTAAGTATCTTTGTGCTACAGCTTCAAGTCTTTGGTGAACATTTTTTGCCTCTGTAGGAGTGGCTTGATTCACAATTAAGTTGAATTTCCGAACTTGATACTTTGTAGACATGATTTTCATAAGAGCATAAGCATCAGTCATTGCTGTAGGCTCTACAGTGGTAATTACACAAATTTCATCAGCAGAAGCATTAAAACGAAGAACACTAGAGGCAATTCCTGCACCTGTATCAATTAAAAAATAATCATACTGAGATTGCAACTTTGAAAGTTCTGATAATAAATATGCTTGTTGTTCTCGGTCTAACTCTGACATTTCATTAACACCAGATGAACCA
>JBNMNM010000325.1:0-3987 GCA_051275585.1 bacterium
AGTTGGTAAGTGGCATAAAGAAGAAGAAGACACAAGCAACAGTAATTCAAAAAACTGATGCTCAAAAGCAAAAAATGAAAGAACAACAAATTTCAAATGGGATCAGTATCTCCCTAAGTGGAATTATAATTGTGTTTTTTGGTTTAAGTTTAATTAGTATTTGTATTGCACTACTACCAAAAATCATTGCTTTTGCAGAAGGGCTTTTTGCTAAAAAAACTGAAGATAAATCGATTGTAGGTGCTTCAGTAAATACAGAAAGCAATTCCGTATCGGATGATGATGCAGATTTAATGAGTGCTATTGGAACTGTGATTCATTTTGAGCTTGAAGCCTTTGGTTTTGCGGATAATCAACAAATTACAATCCGTAGAGATAAAGGACAATCACTTTGGGCTGCAAGTGGTAAAATGAGAACATTATCAACGAGGCGATAAAGAATGCGTAAGTATGATATTACAGTAAATAATAAGAAATTTACAATTGATGTTAAAGAGTTTTCTACCGAAGCAGCAGTAGTTGAAGTTGATGGTAAAACTTTTAATGTGAGTATTGATAATATTACTCAAGAAGGCGGAAAACCTGTAGCTCGAAAAGCTGTAGCTTCAAAGCCAGCAGCCGCAGCATCTGCTCCAGCAGCAGCTGTTCCTGCTAGTGGGGCAGGTTCAGTACCAGCTCCAATTCCAGGTGCCATCTTAGAGGTTTTTGTTAAGGTTGGTGATTCTGTTGTTGCAGGACAAGCATTATTAAAAATGGAAGCCATGAAAATGGAAAATGAAATTATAGCTCCTTCTGATGGAACTGTAGCATCAATTTCTGTTGCTGTTGGTGATTCTGTAACTCAAGGACAAGAACTAGTTTCGATTGGTTAACTTACGAATTACTGGCGGAGACTTTGGATGGAGTTTTTTACTAAATTTCTTTTAAGCACTGGTTTTGTTCAATTGAGTTATCTCAATTTGATTATGGTGATAATTGGTGTTATTTTTATGGCACTTGCAATTGTCAAAGATTATGAGCCACTTCTTCTACTGCCAATTGGATTTGGTATGGTAGTTGGAAATATGGTGGTTCCTAGTTTAAGCCTAGGTGTTTATGACACTGGTAGTGTACTTAGCTATATTTACCTTGGAGTGAGTCAAGGGGTATTCCCACCTTTGATTTTTATGGGTATTGGAGCCATGACAGATTTTTCTACAATGCTAGCTAATCCAAAATTAGTTCTTTTAGGAGCAGCAGCACAAGTAGGAATTTTTGCAACTGTAATTGGTGCATTATATCTTGGTTTTACTCTTGAAGAGGCTGCTGCAATTGGAATTATTGGTGGTGCTGATGGTCCTACTGCAATTTTCCTTTCTGCAAAACTAGCTCCTCATCTTCTTGGTGCAATCGCAATTGCGGCCTATTCTTATATGGCTCTTGTGCCTGTAATCCAGCCTCCTATTATGAGACTGTTGACTACAAAGAAAGAGCGATTAATGAGGATGGAAATACCTAGACAAGTAACACAACGAGAAAAAATCTTATTTCCAATAATTGCATTTTTAATTTGTGTATTAATTGCTCCAGGGTCATTAATTCTAATTGGAATGCTTTTCTTTGGAAATCTATTAAAAGAAAGTTGTGTGACGGAACGACTTGCAAACACAGCTAGAAACTCAATGATTGATATTGTAACTATTCTTCTTGGTTTTTCAGTTGGTGCAAGTACACAAGCAAAATATTTTCTAAAACCACAATCATTATTGATTTTTGGTTTAGGAGCTCTTTCTTTTTGTGTTGCAACTGCAAGTGGTGTTCTTTTTGCGAAGTTCTTAAATCTTTTCTTAAAGAACAAGATCAATCCACTTGTTGGTGCTGCTGGAGTATCAGCTGTTCCTGATTCTGCTCGTGTTGTTCAAACTGTTGGACAAAGTGAAGATAAAACAAATTTCTTATTAATGCATGCTATGGCTCCAAATGTTGCTGGAGTAATCGGTTCTGCTATCGCAGCAGGGGTTCTCTTAGCTACAATTGGTGCAAAATAAATAAGCTGTTTGAATTTTGTTTTGGAAGATTAAAAAAGAGGTTAGCAATAACCTCTTTTTTTTTGCCTAGAAAAAGAATTTATTTGAAGTATTGATCCATATTTAATTCAGGTAGTTCATAAAGTGCAAACAATTGGTTGAATCAAATAATTGCAGTATCATTAATCAAAACCTTTTTTACGTACTGTAAAAACTCTAATCCCTCCATTGGTTTTGACTCACAATATAAAGCCCTCTTGATAAACTCCCCCGAATAAATTAAGGGAATTCTGGGATTAAACGGTCGAAGCAACTCTTGCGAGCCGTCTAACTCAACCTAGCCCAATCGTTGCTATCCCAACGATATAAAGAGTTATTGCGAACTTTTTATATCGACAGGCTGAATCGAATGAGCAAAAAATACAGTATTTAAAAGCACAAAGGACTATCTTTTAGATTAGTGCTAACTTTTATTCGTTTCCATCCCCCAATAAATTAGGGGGCTTTCTCGCTCATCTATCGTAAAGAGAACTTCGTTATATCGACTTTCAGAAAAGAACCCCATTAAATCTAAATAATTATCACGAATTACGAAATTCTTTATTTTATCTGATGCCTCTTCGCTTGAAGTTGCAGTTTGAGTATATTTTTTAAAATATCATAGACTATTTTAAAAATACTTTGATCTGGATATTCACGTTTTTCATGACAAAATTTAAGAATATGAAATGGCCATTTTTCATTAGCATTAAATTGAATGATACTTCCTCCTTTATCCCGATCATAAATATTTTGAAATGAGGAATAAAGTTCTTTAGATGCTTCTTGATAGTTCATTTGTTATAAATACGATTAAAGAAAATTGCATTTTGTACTGTTTGAAAATAAGAATAAAAATTCTTTTGAATTGGTTTCATATTGGTTTGTGTTAATAGGTTATGCTTTGTTTTCCAGTCTTTTTCAATTTGAAAGGTAGAAATAGGCTCTTTTCCTATAAAACGAGTTAATGTTCCATTTTCAATCCAATAAAGATCCTCTCCTGTAAAGTGAAGTGCGATTCCTTCCCCTTCTTTCTTTTGCAATAAGGATTTTCCAGCCGCAGAATGTGTTGTTTTAATTCCATACAATTCTAACAATGTAGGCAGTAAATCAGTTTGCATTCCATAAACTTTGCTTTCTCTAGCTTTTAATTGTCCACCTGGAGTATAAAAAAGAAGTGGAATTCTTCCTCGATCGGCTAAATTTCTAGGATCTGTATTTGTGATATGATCAGAAGTAATCACAAAAAGAGTATTTTTATAACTTTTTAAGGTTTTTGCTTTTTTAAAGAATTGTCCTAGAGACCAATCTGCGTATCGAATGGTATTTTTCCATTTCGACCGAGGATCTGATTTAGGAATCACATTCCATTTTTTACTAGGAACAAAGTATGGTGTATGAGTTGTGCTTGTATGAACAACACCAAAAAAAGGTTCTTTTAATTGTTTGATTTCTTTGTAAAACCGTTGATAGGTAAATTCATCCCAAATCCCCCAAATATCTGATATTTTTTTGTAGTTTGGAAACTCAAGTTGAGTAACAACTTTTTTCATTCCAAGTAAGTTCATAAAATAATCAATATTTGAACTTCCCTGACCATATCCTTGTACAAAAACGGAATCATATCCTTTTTGAGAAAAAATTCTCGGTAAAGATTGAAACTGATTCCCAAAGAAAGAACTACTAACAACTGTAATTTTTGGAAATGTTGGCAAAGAAGCCATCATAGCACCAAAACCTTGCGTTGTGTAAATACCATTCCCCCAGTAACGAGAAAATTTCATACTTTTTTGAGCAATTTTATCAAGATTTGGAGTCAAGCCCTTTCCTTCTTTGCTGAAACTCCCAACATAAAGTGCAGGTAATCCTTCAATTATAACCATAACAAGGTTCATTCCTTTCAACTTTGAATTAGCTGTAATTGAGGAAAAACGTAGTAATG
>JBNMNM010000326.1:0-3927 GCA_051275585.1 bacterium
GTAGTTTTAATTGGTCTGCAACTGTTTGTTTTTTTTGTTTTGAAAAAACTGCAAGTATTTTGAAAGCAAAACTGTTAATTTTTAATTCGTTTGTTAGATCTGGATTATTTTTATTTTCTGTTATAATTGTATCTATTTGATCAATGATTTCAGATAAAATTTCAGTTTGTTGCTTTAGTTCCTTGTGTCTAAAATCACAATAATCATTTCTTGTGGTGGATAATAATTCAAGAAATTTATTTTTTATCGTTACTATTTTTTCGATCTGAGTGCCAATAATTGATATTTGACTTTCTAATTCTATATTTCTAAAATCACAAAAATCTTTTTTGGAAGATGAAATCAAAGGACCCAATTCAAGTTCTTTTGTTTCTATTTTTTCAATGGAATTGCTAATTGAAGTAATTTGATTTTTCAATTCACTTTTTCTTAAACCAGAAAACTCATTTCTATTTGCTTCTAAAAGTTGTTTAATCTCAGCAAGTTGTTTTACATAAATATCAAAATCTTCATTAATACTTTGTTCAATTAAGTATGGATTTTCGCCAATTAATTTAGAAGGATTGATAAATGAAGTTGATAAAATTGGCAAAAAATCATCATACAGAATTTGACCTTTATGAACAAGGTCAAGTACTAAATTTAATTCTTGCGATGTATACGTAAAGAGCGTTTTGTCAATGTCAAGATTATTATTATCTTCTGTTCCTTTAAGTTCTTTTAATAGATTCCCTACTACATCAGGCCAAGATTTGTTGCCAATAAGTTTTTTGTCAAGTTTTTGATGTTTATTATTGATATTACCGATTAATTCCTTTGCCTTTGAAGTTAAGATATCTAAAGATTCTTTTGAATAATTGTATCTGTAGCGTTTGTATTCTGAATTGTCAACACGATCTCTTACAGAGTCAACAACCGTTTTGCGGTCCTTTACAATGTCTCTAATTAAAACACAATGATAGTTTAAACCTTTTTCTATAAGTGCGTTATGGAGTACTTCAAGTGCCGTTCTTTTTTCGCATACGACAATAGTTTTCTTATTGTTTTCGAGTGCATTAACCAGAATAGCTGTAAGGGTTTGACTTTTGCCTGTTCCCGGAGGTCCTTGTATTAAAATATTCCTTGTAGCTTCTAATGAATGCAAAATACTTTGTTGCGAAGGATCCGTTTCTACCGATGAAATGGATTGAAACGAATGTTTCTCCATATCTTCAAGATCTATATTCGCTCCTTCGAGTTCCATAAGATTGTCATAATCGTTGATTATGTTTTGTTTCTGAACTTCAAAAATGGAGAATAAACCACTAAAATCAATAAAGGAATTTGTTGAGTTCAAAGGCAATTTTTCATAATGTGCCTTGTCTCCAATAGAAGTAATGGTCTCCAATTTCTTTTTAAAAGTATCCTCTAAATCTTCTGGGGACTTTGTGTTTATTGCTCTTATAAGATTGCTGCAAATTTCAATAAGTTCTGCTTTATTGATTAAGCCATCATCAAGCATTTCACTTGGGATTTGTTCTATCTCAATTTCTGAATCACTTTGTAAATGATTTATTAAAACCTCATTTATATAAATAGGGTCGTCTTCATTTCTAAGTATTTCCCAGGTGTTAAATTCTTTGGTTCGTCTAATTCGTAATGACCAGATAAGGATTGGCGCAACAGTTAATTTATTGTCAGCCCTATCACGTCTTGCTAAAATTGGAAAACCAAATCCAAAAGTATTAATTCCTTTTTCAGATTCAATTGCATCTGTTTGATTTATTAGGTTTTCAAATGCCTTGGTAATTCTTACTAATTGTGTTTGGTCTTCTTGAAAAAGAGAGTTTAAATCAGGCACATTGTCTTTCCAGCTTATTCTAAATTTAAGTGGTAACTCAGTCAGTAATGATTTAATAAAATTATTTGGAAGGTCTTTGTCAATATGAGAAAGTCTGTTTAAATCGAACTTGTATCTTGAATTTGCTGGAATAGCATTTAAGTGAACTCCTCTACGGTTTCCTATCTTAAGTCTTCTTTGTAATTCGGATAATAATTTCTCAGTTAATTCCATAATTGTTTATTGAAGCATTGTGTAAATTTTGTTTTTATTTTCCTTATTTAATAATTCATTCCAACTTTCAATTAAAACGTGCTCCATTACAAGCAAAGCAAATTCCGTTTTGTACATGAGAATATTCAGAGAAGGCACCAGCACCATGACATTTGTTACAGGGTGATCTTGTTCCGATAAGTTTTCCACTTTCATCATAAATATCTACTTCTGTATTTTCATGCAGTTCTTCGTGACAATGCCAACATAATGTAGTTAGAGCCTCATTTGGATATTCCCATGGATTTCGCCCTTTTTGGTAATATTTATGATGTACGTGCAAGTCCTTGCAGAAAAAAACATCATTGCTGTTTTCAGGATTATTTATACAAATTATCTCAAATTTTGAACTATCATTATTTAGATCGGTTGCAGTTAATTTTTTGTAGAATAGGTTGTGTGTTTTTACACGGGTTGTATTTTTAACATATTCGGTTGTAAAAAACTCAATTCGTTGTTTGTTATCATCTTCATCCAAAAATTGAACGGAATATTTATAAACACCATCTCGAAATCTGCTATCTCCTGCATTAAGTGCCATTAGCATATAGTCATCTAAACATTCGATATGGATAACTTCACTCTTTTTAAAATTAGAGTAATAATGATCGTTTTGACAATTTTGACAAACTTTTTTATCTCTATCCAAAATTTCGGACCTTTTATTTTTCCATTTTTGATCTTGAAGTAATTCTGCGTATGTTGCCATATTTACTATGTTTTTTTAATTTTTTTTGAAAATACCTATTGTTTAGACCCTATACTTCTTGAAATTCTCTGCCTGTTCAAAAATTTCTTTATAAACCTCGTCTCGATCTACTGGAGGATAACCATTATCAGCTAAGAGGATAATTAAGCCTACTTTCAATTCTGCTTTTATGTCATCGCGTTTGCTCCAATCCGTATATTGAGCTTTGTCGTCAACCACTTGTTTAACTTTTTGTGCTAGTGTGATTAGCTTATCTTCAGGATAGTTAAAATCATACTTAATCGCCAAGGCTTTTAAAATATCATAAAAGGCTTTTTCTTCAATATCTATTCCTAAATCTTTGAAGGAGTCTTTCTCTTTTTTTAAGGCAAAATACAAGTCAATAATCTCATCAGTAAAATCCTCGAGAACCATACTGTTTAATACATCGCTTTCTTTTCGTTCGTTGTATTTGTCCACAATAAATTGCAAGCGTTTTGAAAAATCAATTCCCATAACTTTATTGATTTTCTGTACATCTTCAATGGCTTTTGCCAACAGTTTTTGCAATAATTTAATTTTGGTATTGGGAAGTTTAATCTTATCTAGTTTTGCCAAATAATCCTCTGAGAAAATATCAACCTCTGTCTCACCAGTTTCTCCTAATTTAAAGATTTCTTGGATTCCTTCGCTCTCAATTGCTTCCTGAATCATGTTACGAACTTTATTGTTCATTTGGGCAGTATCAGGCGCTACACCTTTTGTAAGTTTGAAAACAATAGATCTAACGGCCAAGAAGAAATGGATTTCATCTCTAACCTGATTGGTAAAAGCATCGCTTCCTGAACAAATGTCATAGGCTGCTTTTAGACGTTTTACGATGTACATAAAACGCTTTTCTATATCTTGTGTTATTTGTGCAAACTCAGCACCTTTATTCAAGGTTTCCAGCTGTTCCAAAGGCGTGCCTTTGAAATACTTACTGTTGTCAAATTTATGAAACAGTTTATGCAATAAATCCAGTTGGTCTTTAACGACTACAACGGATTGTTCGATGTCTTCAAAAATGTCAGAATCCTTTTTGTTATAATGGGCTAGAGCCAAGTTCATTTGCTTTTTGATACCAATATAATCGACGATTAAACCT
>JBNMNM010000327.1:0-3916 GCA_051275585.1 bacterium
ATTTTTCAGAAAAAAACTATCTAATTGATAAGTATGATAAGAGCAAAATTTTCATTTTCTTTCAAGGTCATTCTTGTGCTTTATTTTTTTAGTTAAAAAATTGATACAGTTGCAATTTTTATAATGATCTAATGTTTCATATTTATAAAAAAGTTATTCCCTAATTTATTTATTTCAATGATTTGACTATTTTTTTGTAGAAGATAAATAAGTTTATTATTAGTATAATTATTTAGTTTACATTAAATAAGTATTTCTGATTTATTTTTTCTGGATAGAAAAGAGTGCAATCTTATACAAGATCATGTAATTAAAATGAATGATAAGGCTATTACCTTATTTTTAGTCTAAATAAAATTTTTAAAAACTTTTTTAAGGATTACAATTATGACAACATCATTACGTGATGCTCAATCAAGAGAAGAACAACAATTTCAAAAACGTGATTGGGTAGAGCAACTTACAGGCTCAACAACACAGCACGGAAAAAATCCAATGCCAAAAATATTTTTTTCTTCTTCTATACATGCTGGTTCTAATGGTACGTTTAAAGATCACAAAGAAGGAAATTTAGGAATTCGTCATTGGGATAAATGATTTTAGAGGCATATATTTTGCCTCTCTAAATAAAAAAGTGATTGAATGATAAAATTGCCTACCTCTGATATGAATGGAAACCTACCTAAAATTTACAGTCCCTACATTTAATAGCTGCATTGTTCATCATCTTGATCCTGATAAAACTCAAGAAATTGTTCAAAGGTTTAATCAACTAATGTCAATTGATCAAGACCAAGAAGATATATTGAGACTAGAGTCAATTCATGAATCAATTCAAGCAATTTCAGATGTTTTACATTTGCAGATCAATTATGTTATTTCACATAAAAAACATATTCAAGCTGCATTATTGATGCTTTCTCTTTCTATTGAGGAAGGTGTTATTTCTCAAAAAAAATCATTGAGGGATCATTCAAGAACTCAGAAGTTGAATTTTTTTCAAGAAACCATTCAATTTTTAAATCGAGTTTTACTTCAAGAAGAAACAATTCAAAAAGGAATAGGTTTTCATATCTCAAAAAAAGATGATGAAAAAATTATTGTTGAGAAGGCAAAAATAAATCAAAAATCATTTTATCAGCAATTAAAATCTGAACTTAATGGTGTTACACAAAAAGAGTTAGTTGCTGGTGGTAAAACCTATAATCTTGAAAAGAAAGTTTTTAAAGAACGAATTTCAGAGTTTCAACGAAAAAAATTCTTAATGAAACTAAGTGAAATTAAAAATCATTGGTATGACATTCAAGAAGAAAAAAGAAAGATACTTGAGCAATACCAATTAGCAGAAGAAAAAGGTTTTTTTGTATCTGAAAAAATTAGTGCTCAATTTACTTATCAAGTAGAACGACTAAAACGAGTAGTTCAACAAGAAAGCGAAAGAATGATGTTTTTTGAAAACGAATTTGAAACAATCGTTGGTCAAGCTCTTAGTTTGTTAGACATTCAGGAGAAAAGTTGTAGTTTCCAGAGAGCCAATCAGCAATTTCTTGAGCAACAGGATGAGAATAAGTAGTATATTTTTTAATTAATGCTGTTTTTTCTTCTTCACTTATTTGATCAAGTCCATACTCTTCGAATTTTTGTTTATCTTTGCTTACTTCATTTGCAAGCTTTTCCCCTAACTGATCCTTTGTAATTTCAAGCCAACTTTTATTATTAGTGGTAAGTGTTGCCATTGGGATTTGTGATAAATACGCTTGATTCATTGGATTTACAGCACACCCAGCAATCTCCAGACTTGTTTTTTTTCGACTTTGAAACTCTGTTAAGTGAAGAAATTTAGACATTTTAGACCCATCATTTACAGGATAATTATCCCAAAGAAATGGCTTTCTTTTTAAAATCTGACTAACTGTCTGTAAGTGTTTGGTAGAATAGTCCTTTGAACAAACTTTTTCTCCTGTCCAAAAAATTTGAATTTCTGGATCAAGCATTTCTCCCAAATTTTCTAAATAACCTTCAGGTTGTTTTCCAAAAACTTTTTCTAAAATAGGATCAAAGGAGTAATAAGTTGGACACATGATCAAGTGTTTGGCTGTACTAATTTCCTTTGTTTTATGAAGAATTTCGATTTGAGTTTTTGCTAAGTTTGGAAAATCCCCTTTCATATCATCAAATAGAATCGCAAGTACATCAGGTTGAAGTTGATTTAGATATTCAATTTTATTGATGAATTCTTGTTTAATTCCAGATTGATTATATTCAAAATGAATTTCAAATGGACTTAATCCAATTCCAAATAAAATTCCTGCTTCTCGAAATGCTTCTCTTAGTTCTTTGATTTTTTGAAACTGTTCTTCTGGCCAAGGTTCTTTCCAAGAACGTCGTAGAAATGAATCATCTTTTGGTGCATAGATATAAAATTGATAATTATATTTTTTCGCAAATGATAAAAAATCTTTTCTTGCTGGCCATGTCCAAGATTTTCCAAAAAACCCTTCAATTACACCTATAAAATGCTTGGAGTCCATAGATTATATTTATGCTAATTCTGGATTAATTTCTTTAAGATAAATAAAAAGTTTATTAATAATTTCCATAACAGGCATTCTAGTTCTTGTTCGGAACTGTTCCATAAAAGATTGAAGTTGATCTTTTGTTGCATACTCTGAGCGAATTGTTTTGTCTAAAATAGAGATAATACTTTGAGTAATTTCTGCATCGGTTGAACCATAAATGGCAACAATTTCATCTCGAAATTCTTGTAATGATTTTTTTGACATGATTAAACTCTAATTTGAATTGATCGTAATAAGAAGATCATAAAAAGCATGGGCAAGAGCTGCAATACCAAATCCACGCATTAAGTAGATACAGGCTAACCAAACACCACCTAAGAAACGAAATAGAAATGAAAATAGTGTAAATGGATAAGCTGCTTCAGATAAAATAGTAAGATAGTGGTAGCCTGAAAATAAAAATGAAGAAATTAGAACAGCACTAATAATACTCGTTTTATTTGGAATTTTTATACTTTTAAAAATCCAAAGCAAACCACCTAAACAAATAACACGGAAAAATATTTCTTCAAATAGTCCAGCACCAAGATCAAGTGCAATTTTTTGAAAAAATGGAACTTGAAAAAAATTTCGAAGAAAAATAGGAGCTAAAATTGCTCGAATAACCAAGCCTGTTAACAATCCCCATAAAATTCCCTCAAAAATCATGATAACGAAATAAGATAATTTCCACCGAATATTAGAGTGATAACAAACTCCAATGAGGAAGACAGAACCAACAAGCATTAGATGTGTAATTGTATTTTCAGGAAGATCTAAAATAACTCGTAACCAATAATCAGGAGAAATTCGAACTAATTTTTGATCTGTTGTTGATCCAATTAAAAAATCCCATACTAGTAGAATTTCATAAAGAAAAAGTAAAATAGTAGCTATAATAGCACTGTAAAATGGTGTTTTGCTAACTGAAATATAACCTACAATTTCTTTTTCTTTTTTCTCTGGAGGATTTTGAGCTAATGTTCTCTTTGGTGGCTTACGCAAAGCCCTTGTAAGTGGAGAGATTGTTTTTTGTGGTTTCAAATTCCTGTTACTTAAAAAATTACCTGCTTTTGGGAAATATTTGAAAATGCAATGATTAATCCTACTATTTGTTCGACTCTAAAAATAAGGGTTTTACTATTTGGTAATCATTTTTGATTCTGAGTTGTACTTGCTTTTCAATCTTAAAATCGGTAGTTTTCGGGTTCTAAGGAATGAAAAAAATTGTGCTCAAAAAATAGACTTGAGCAAAAAATCCTCTCGAAATGAGAGGAAATTCATAAAGGTATTTTGATAAATCAATCAAATCAAAAAATGATGAAGCTATTCTTCACAATTACTATTTTTCTAGGATT
>JBNMNM010000328.1:0-3908 GCA_051275585.1 bacterium
GTTCCATGTCCCATCATAATTGGAATTGCCAAGTTTGCTTGATGCTTCTCTTTTTCTAAGCTTTCACTAGTTGGCATATAAGTAGACAGAGCCAATAATCCAGCAAGGGTATGCTCATAACGAAGAGCTGTGTGAATAGCTACTGCACCCCCCTGCGAAAATCCTGCAAGAATAATTCGATTTGCTGGAATTCCTGCATCAAGTTCTCGTTGAATTAATGCTTGAATTTGATCTGATGATTCTTGAATATGCTCAAGATCAATCACTCGATCAATTTGAATATCAAGAATATCATACCATGCTCGCATACTCATTCCACCATTGATGGTTACAGGACGCATTTGAGCATGAGGAAAGATAAAACGAGTATTTAAAGATTCTGGTAATTCTAGTTCTGGAACGATCGGTTGAAAGTCATAACCATCAGCACCAAGACCATGCAACCAAATTACAGCAGAGTCTGGAGTTTCTTTAGGATTGATTTCAACACAAGGTAATAGTTCTTGATTTGCCATTACAACCATATTTTAAAATGAACTGTTCGTATAATTTTGTTTCAACAAAAAAGAACAGTCCATCCTAAATAGTCAAGAGAATCTTATTAAGATTGAATCTCTCCCATCTTTCCTGATTGAAAATCATGAAATGCTTGTTGCAATTCTTCCTCTGTATTCATTACAAAAGGTCCATATCTGGCAACTGGCTCATTTAAGGGAGTTCCTGAAAGCAGTAGGAATTCTAAGTCTTGATCATGAGATTCTGGATTCTCAATAATAACAACATCACCATCATTTTGAAAAAGGGCTAATTGTTCTTTATGAGCTGGCATTTTTGTTTTTCCAAATAGACCACTTCCAGAAATTAAATAAGCAAATGAATTTTGCTCCTCTGGAATCGCTTGCTCAATTTTAGCTCCAGGCTTTAACTGATAATGTAAATAAGAAATTGGAATATGAGTGTGAATATTTGACTTTACCCCCATTGCTTCACCTGCAATCACTTTTACTGTTGCATCTTTGTTTGGTGAATACCCAATAGGCATTTTATCTGACTTAATTTCTTGATAGCGAGGTTTTGCCATTTTATCTTTTTTAGGTAGATTCACCCAAACTTGAAAGCCATGTAACTCTCCGCCTTCATGATAAAATTCAGTTTCTGGCATTTCAGAGTGAACAATTCCAGAACCAGCAGTCATCCACTGAGCATCACCTGGATTTAGATTTTGTGCATTTCCTTGGGAATCTTTATGAACCATTTTACCTTGAAATAGGTAGGTAACAGTTTCAAAACCACGGTGAGGATGATCAGGAGCACCAATTGCAGATTGAGGAGGCCAATTTACAGGCCCCATCTGATCAAGAAGTAAAAAAGGATCAACAAGAGGAAGTTGTTGTGTAGGGAATCCCCGACTGACAGGAAATCCACCACCTTCTAGAGTTTTTTGAGCAGGATAAATAAATTTAACAGTTCGATATATAGTAGTAGTCATAATTCTTCCTTCAAGTAAGGTTTAGAAGATTCACTGACTCTATACTGATTTCAACTTAGAAGAAAATATTTTATATTAATTAAGTCTATAAAAAAAAATTATGCTTTTGTGTGAGATATAACACGACCTCGTTTTTCATCAGATTGGATTCGCTCAACTAATGATTTTCGATCTTTATTTTGCTTTAATGCAACATCTCCCCACTCTAATACACTCTCAATGTATTTATCATCAAACTGAAAAGCAGCACCTAAATCAAGCATGAATTTTTTCTCTGTACTTGACATGGCCAAAGCATTTGAAATTAAAAATAGTGTCATTTCAGTATAAATTGTAGCTAAAGCAGTAGGTCGAAAACTTTCAGGAATTGTTGTAAAAACATTTTTTGGTTTTTCTTTAGAACGTAACATCCTACGAACTTCATCTTTCCCTTCATCATCAAGAAAATAACATACTTTAATCAAAAATTCGATTTCAGTAGGATCAACTCGGCGATCTTCCAAAGCTGCTTGAACCATTAAGTTTGCATACCAAGTTTTTTCTTCATGAGTAAAATTTTCAACAGGTACTTTCATTCCTCATCCTATTCACATTAATAACCACTTAATAAATCAATTGAATTGAAAACTAACAAATCTACTTGATAAGTGGAAGAAAAAATCCCTTCTTTTCTAGAAGAGACTCTTTTACTTTTTAAGAAACTATTTAAAAAGGTTTTTTGCTTTTTCTATCAAAAGATTTTTCTTTGCTATAGCAATACTTTTAATTGCTTCTGCAAAGTTTTCATCACCAATAGGAATTTTTCCTAACATTTCAAGTGCTTTTTGAAATTCTCCATTTGCAAGTGCTTCTTTTCCAATTTGGAGAAAGTACAAACTACTTGCCTTTGCTAGCATCAGTCTTGATTCTTTATAGGTAGTATCTTCTGATTCTATTTTTTGAAACTCTTCCATTGCTAAACGATAATCTTCTTTTTGCATTGCGTCTTTTCCTGCTTGATAATGATTTACACAAGAAGCCAAGAAAAAGAATAATATGAATGCGAGTAGAATTTTAGTAAAGATAGATTTTTTCATATTTTTTGAAGTGATTAGTTTGAGTTGAGTTATATGATTAAAGTTGGTTGTAACGACTTCTATTTGTCTTGGCAATCTGTTGAAAATCAAATTTAGTTCTTATAAATCGATAGTTTCGCTAGTTTTATATTAGCATTTTATTGAAAGTAAACGGCTTTTTTTTTAATGAGGCTGATCACTCGCAGAAAAAATCTATGAACCACATGTATATCGAAATGTTGGCTTGTCGATGCTTTCGAGCAGAAGTATTATTAATCATTTTTTTTGTTTTCTTTTTAGAAAAAATTCGGCTCAAAATGTAACCTATTAACACACTACAGAAAAAACCCACTAGAAAACGAGCCCACCAGAATTGATCCAGTTTTCCAAAATCATTTCCAGCTGTATACATAACAATTATTCCTACAAAAAGCCCAATCAAACCAAGTAACACTGCCATCATTTTTAAACAAAAACATATATTAAATAAGATTTAAAAACCTTAACTACTACTCCCCCAACTGCATTTAGGTGTAGATATTTACAAGTATATACTATAGATACACATAGAATCACTCACTAACATAAAATTGTTAGTTCTTACTACTCTTTTATCAACCATTATTTTTAATGAAATTATAAAAATAGTCTTCAACCATTTTGCTTTCTGACTTAATCATGAGTTAAACAAAACAACTTGATAAAGTTTTTGAAAAAAAATTTACACTGATTATTAAATCTGTTACCCATCTTAATAACTACTTTTAAAAGAAACTTGTCCTCTATCAAATTACATAAAATATCTAAAGACTAAGGTAAAATTCTAATGGCTGAGAGTCGAGTAGTCTCCATTTCAGAAAGCTTCTCACGAGTTGCTAGTTATGGAAAAAATCGAATTGTTGGAGGTTACATTCCTTCACAATCTGATAATACTTCAAAAACTTATGAAGCAACAAAATTCAAAACAGAAGAGCTTCCTCCTAAAGTTGATCTTCGTACTTACATGACTCAGGTTGAAAACCAAGGTGAAGTAGGTAGTTGTACAGCCAATGCAATGGCAGGTGCTTATGAATATTTAGCAAAACGTTTTCAAAAACATGATGGTGATGTTAGCCGATTATTTTTATACTATAATGCTCGTAGTCTAGATGGTTCAGAAAATAAGGATTGTGGTTCAACAATTACAGATTGTGTAAAAGTATTAAAAACACATGGAATTTGTTCAGAAAAAAAATGGAAATATGATCCACGATTAACCTTTAAAAAGCCATCAGCAGATTGCTATGAAGAAGCACGTAAGTTTGTTATTAAAGATGCTGAAATGGTTCCCAACCAATTAGATTTATGGAGACATGCTTTAGCTG
>JBNMNM010000329.1:0-3875 GCA_051275585.1 bacterium
TGAATTCCATACTTACAACCAAGTGCAACACCATCTAAATTTGTTGCATGAACTTGATGCCAACTATGAAGATCAAGATTTTCAGGATCATGAGGGCCTTCTGTTTCAAAAAATCCAGTAATACCTGCATTGTTAACAACAATGTCTAATCGGCCATATTTTTCTTGAATGAATTTTGATGCTATTTTCCAATCAGATTCTTGTGATACATCAAGATGAATATATTCAGCAGAATCACCAATCTGTTTTGTTACTTTTTTTCCAAGTTCATCATTGATATCACTTAAAATAACTTTGGCTCCTTCATGAGAAAATAACTCTGCAATCGCTTGCCCTATTCCTCTTGCAGAGCCAGTGATTAACGCCACCTTTCCTTCTAATCTGTGCATTCATTCCTCTAAATAAAATTAGTTTTTTAAATGTGTGTTTGTAATATATTGGTTTTAATTTTCTCTACTAAAAAATCGACTAATACTTTTGTGACTGGTTTAGCATATTTATCTTCTTTGTAGACGGCATAAATATATCCACTAGTATTTTCGTATAGTGATGAATCCCAATCAGGAAGACAAATAACAAGTTTTTGTTCTTGTATTGCATCTGAAATCATCCAGTGAGAAAGTTGTATAATACCTACTCCTCGAATTGCAGACTCAATTAATGGGGTTCCACCTCTAGAGATAAGATTTCCTTGAACTTCTATTTTTTGGTAATCTTTCTTTTTTCGAAAATGCCAATAAACTTTTTGTCGATACCTTCCAAATAATAAACAATTATGTTTTTTAAGATCACTTGGTTTTTGAGGTATTCCATATTGTTCTAAATATGATGGAGAAGCACAAATTGAGGTTTGGTTACTCAATAAAATTCTAGCTTTTAGGTTTGAATCAACAGGCTTTCCAACTCGAATTGCTAAATCAACATCCTCACTTAATAAGTCAACAACTCGATCATCTAACGAAATTTCTACTTTTACTTTTGGATATCTTTCAAGAAATTCAGGTAAAATTGGACATATTTGGGTACGTCCAAAACCTTCAAAAACAGAAACTTTGATAATTCCTTCAGGTTCTTCTCTGTTTGGTTTTAGAGATAATTGTAAAGCTTCTGCATCAGATATTAGTTTAGAGGCTCCTTCTAAAAAAATGATTCCTTCTTTAGTAAGTGCTAACTGTCGAGTGCTTCGTGTAAGTAGTGTAGCTTGTAACTCATTTTCTAAACTATCAATATTACGTGCAACAGAAGAAGGAGCCATATTAAGAACATTTCCTGCTTTAGAAAAACTTCCTAATTCAACAACTTTAATAAAAACACGAATTAAATTAAGCATAATATGACCTTTGCGTATAATGCAAAAATGTTTCACGTAAGAAGGGTATTCACTTAAAATATGCAATTATGAACAATGCATCAATCACGTAAACAAAAACTCATTATGGAGAATTATGATGCAACGAATATCATTCCCACAAGTTCCAGAAAAATTGATGTCTTCTATGATGGAGACAGAAAATTACGTCAACAGTTTAGGTTTTGATTTTAAAATGATTGAGCTTATGCGGTTTCGTGTTTCTCAAATTAATGGATGTGCTTATTGTCTTGATATGCACTTCAAGGAAGCTATTGCAGCAGGAGAAAAAGAACAAAGACTTTATTCTCTATCAGCTTGGAGAGAAACAAACTATTATTCTAAAAAAGAACAAGCATTACTTGCATGGGCAGAATCTGTTACTTTGCTTGGAGAAAAAAATGTTGAACTTCAATCCTTATTTGAAGATTTAAGCAATCATTTTAGTGTTGAAGAAATTGCAAATTTAACACTAGCAGTTTCTCAAATTAATAGTTGGAATCGGTTAGCAGTATCGTTTGGATTTGAAGCTGGTAATTATCAGGTTGGTAAACACTAGTTTGTTTAAGCTGTTTTCCTCAATCAATAATTTGAAAAATGAATGAGAACTTCTCTTATAAGTATTGAGTCTAAAATTTTAAATTCTAATTTAGAAAAATACAATATTATGGAATCAATACCTTTAATTTTATCAAGAGAAGAACTCATTTCATTTTGTAAAAAAAAGAATCGAGTAAAGTATGTTTTCTTTTGGGGACACACTCCACCACATGATCGAAGTACTAACAAAAGCTGTTTTAGTCAGTGGTTTGAAGCTAGTTTTGAAGTAGATGGCATTTTTTATCGAACTGCTGAACATTTTATGATGGCGAAGAAAGCAGAGCTATTTAATGACCAAGAAAATTTACAAAAAATCCTAAATGCAAAACACCCAAAAGCAGCAAAAAGATTAGGTAGAAAAGTGAAGGATTTTTCTGCTGAGATCTGGGATCAAAACTGTTTTGATTTTGTTGTTCAAGGAAACCTTGCAAAGTTTTCACAAAATAAACAGTTGAAGGATTTTTTACTATCTACTAAAAATAGAGTTTTGGTTGAAGCCAGTTCTTATGATAAAATTTGGGGAATTGGACTTCAGGAAGACCATCCTCATGCAGAAAGTCCTGAAAAATGGCAAGGGTTAAACTTGTTAGGTTTCGCATTAATGAAGGTACGTCGTTTATTACAAACTTCAATTTAGGATTTTTATGAAAAGGAAAATAGAATTTTTTGTACTCCTGTTTTTAATTGTTCCAAGTTTTGTTTATGCGAATTCACAGAGTGTAGATGGATTGATAAAAGTACTATTCGTTATTACTTTTGTGATTATAGGACTTTGTATTGTTACTGTTGCTCAATCAATTTTTATGTTTCTTGGGCGTAAATATCAATCTCAAAAACTAGCAAATGTTGTTAAGTTTTGCGGTGTATTAAATATAATTTTGGGCGTTGTTGGAGGAATTTTTTATCTACAAATCGGAAATGGAGCACTACAGCCCCTTTCTTTAAATATACTAAATGTGGTGTTTTTCCTTGCATCTATTTCTGAAATTGGAATTGGATTTATAGGAGTTAAATTTAAACTAAAAAATATTGAATAATTACAAAATATTTTTAGGTAATTGAATACTAAAGTTAGTATATTGGCCTTCCTCTGTAGTGATTGAAAACTTACCAGAGTGTTCCTCAACTACAATTTCATAACTGATAGAAAGTCCTAATCCTGTGCCTTGCCCTGGAGGTTTCGTTGTAAAAAAAGGAGTGAGTACTTTATCCATCATTGCTTTTGGAATTCCAACACCATTATCACTAATAACAATTTTAATGAACTTTTCATGATTAATCGTTTGAACTTGAATTGTTGGTGAATATGCTGTTGGTACTGCATCTTTGTGTTTTACTTTGACTGCATATTGAGCATTGCTAAGTAGGTTAATTAATACTCTTCGAATACTTTCTGGAGCAATCTGAATTGTTGGTATTGAAGAATCAAAATTGGTAATAATATTAGGGCTGAATTCAGAAGTATTTGCTTTAATTCCATGAGAAAATAAATTAACTGATTCTTGAATTAATGCATTTAAGTCTGTTGATCGCTTGTTATTGGTTTCACTCCATACATGAGCTAACATATCACTTACAATTTTATTTGCTCTTTTGCCATTTTGATTAATTGATTTGGTTGCTTCCTTTAAAATGATAAGCATTTCTTCTAAATTCGTTAGAACTTCAAATGGAAGACTTCCTTTATGGTCTTCTAAAAGCTCACCTATTTCAGCAATTACTTCACTTGCAATTTCAGAAAAATTATTTACAAAGTTTAATGGATTTTTAATCTCATGAGCAATTCCAGCAGTAAGTGTTCCAAGTGATGCCATTTTTTCTTGAGCAATCAACTGTTTTTGTGTTTTCTGAGTAGTTT
Organism: bacterium; assembly: GCA_051275585.1. Classification (GTDB taxonomy): domain Bacteria; phylum SAR324; class SAR324; order XYD2-FULL-50-16; family JBNMNM01; genus JBNMNM01. The sequence continues at coordinate 3,807 of JBNMNM010000329.1, forward strand.
CTAGAGATTCCATTAAAGCCGTATTACTTCGTTCTAAATCCTGTGTTCTCTCTATAACTCTTTGTTCAA
>JBNMNM010000330.1:0-3874 GCA_051275585.1 bacterium
CATCATGGAGACAAGAAACAAATGATATTTTTCAAGTACAATTCGATCAACAAGAAGATTATCAAAGTACATTTCAAGTTTTAAAAGAAAAAGGCATTCGCTCTTTTTATATTATCGATTTATGGAATTTACATGATCATATTCCTTTTTTCGAAAGTTCTAACACACCTGAACAACTCCAAGAACAAATTGAACAGGGTACAAAAAATGGAATTCTGCACCTGTTTCATATAACACAAACATTGATGGAGTTAAAATTTCGAGGAAAAATTAATTTGATTCATTTTTTCTCAAAAAGTCACTCGCTTAACTCAATGGTATCAGGTTTTGCAGGTTCTCTTTATGCAGAAAATCCACGGTTTATTTATCAAAGTATTCAATTAGAAGAACCAATATACCAATCTACAGAAAAAATTCTACAAGTTGCACAACAGGAAATTGCCGACTCCACAGCTTCTATTCCACAGTTTGAAATTCGCTATTTGAATAACAAAAGACTCATCAAATATTGGAATACGTCTCCATCTAACGAAGTTAATCAGGAAAACATGCTGAAACTTCGAAAGCAAGGTACCTATATTATTACAGGTGGCCTTGGTGGTCTTGGAAGAATTTTTGCGAAATATCTAGCTACACATTTTCAAGCAAAACTGATTTTAACAGGTCGCTCTGAAACGCCGAAAGAAGAGTATCTAGCTGAGATTCGTGATTTTGGTGCTGAAGTTCATTATTTCCAAGCTGATGTTTCTAAACCTAAGGATATTGAGAACTTAATTCAAAATACAAAAAATCAGTGTGGTGCAATTCATGGTATTATTCATAGTGCAGGAACCATTGACGATCGTTTTTTAATACAAAAGAATGTAGAATCTTTCCATAACCTTTTATCTCCAAAAGTTAAGGGTAGTGTTTATTTAGACCAAGCCACTGCAAATGAAAATCTAGATTTTTTCATTTTATTTTCTTCTATTGCGTCAATTCTTGGAAGCCCTGGACAAACAGATTATGCAAGTGCAAACCGTTTCATGGACAATTTTGCGGAACTTCGAGAAGAGCAAGTAAAAACAGGAAAACGATCTGGAAAAACAATATCTGTTAACTGGCCCTACTGGAAAGAAGGTGGAATGCAACTAAACAGTTCAGAGGAAGAACAACTTTTTAAAAGTCTTGGAATGAAAGCCCTACCCATCGACTTGGGTATTGAATCTATGATTCAAGGAGCAGCAATTAACAGTACTCAACTTCTCCCTGCATATGGAAATCAACAAAAGATTCAAGAAATGCTTGGTATTCAAAATACTCCTGATAACTTAGAAAACATCAAAATTACAAATCCTGTTGAGCAAGAAACCAATTCACAGGGTGAAAACCATTCAAAAGAAATTGAACAACATTTAAAACAACTTCTTTCTGATATTTTAAAAATGCCAGAGAGCAGAGTACAACCTAGAATAGATTTTAGTGATTATGGAATTGACTCTGTAATAGTTATGAGCCTTACAACTGAACTTGAAAAACACTTTGGTACACTCCCAAAAACATTGTTTTTTGAATACACCAATATTCAGGAGCTCACAGAGTATTTTCTGGAAAATCATCAAAATAAAATTTCAGAACTTACAGGAGGAAGAACAACCACTGAAAAAACTATTCCTCAAAAAATAGTCTTAGAGCAAAGTAAAGAAACAGGAGGTACAAACCTTCTTCTAGAAAAAATGGAAAAGCATTTGAAACAATTATTATCAGATGCCTTAAAAATCCCAGAACATAGAATTCAACCAAAAAATAGTTTTAGTGATTACGGAATTGACTCTGTAATGGTCATGAGCCTTACTTCTGCACTAGAAAAAGAATTTGGTTCTTTACCAAAAACTCTATTTTTCGAGTACACTAATGTGCAAGAGCTGACAGAATACTTTGTAGAAGAACACCTCAAAATAGTTGAAAAATTATTTCCTTCTTCAAGTGTTCAAGAAGAACCCACTCAACCAATCCAAAAACCTAAATCTTCAGTAAAAAAATGTCCTTCTAAATCTCGTTTTATTAAAAAAGCAACAACACCACCTAAAAAAGAGGCTCAAACTAAAATTACAGAGTTTGAAGATGATATTGCTATCATTGGTGTTAGTGGAAGATATCCAGATGCAAATAATCTTCAAGAATTTTGGGAAAATCTTAAATCAGGAAAAGATAGTATTTCTGAAATCCCAGAAGACCGTTGGCATTGGAAAGATTTTTTCAATGAGAAACGAGGACTTAAAGGAAAAATGTATAGTAAATGGGGAGGATTTATCCAAGATATGGATAAATTTGATCCTTTGTTTTTTGGAATTTCTCCAAGAGAAGCAGAGTTAATGGATCCTCAAGAACGCCTCCTTTTACAAGAAGCATGGGGAGCAATTGAAGATGCAGGGTATCACCATGAAAATCTTTTTTCAGAAGAAGAATCTTCACTTCGTGATGTAGGTGTTTTTGTAGGTGCAATGTGGGGGCATTATGAACTATTTGGGGTTGAGGAACGACTCAAAGGAAACATGGTTCTTCCAAACTCAAACCTTTCTGCTATTGCGAACCGTATTTCGTACTTCTTTAACTTTAGAGGGCCAAGTATGGTTTTTGATACAGCTTGTTCTTCTTCTCTTACTGCAATTCATCTAGCATGTGAAAGTATTAAGCGTGGCGAATGTCGTTTGGCTATTGCTGGGGGAGTAAATCTTTCATTACATCCTGCAAAATACCTATGGTTAAGTGGAAGTAATTTTGTTGCTGATGATGGTCGTTGTCGTAGTTTCGGAGCTGACGGAAATGGTTATGTTCCAGGGGAAGGTGTTGGTGCTATTCTTTTGAAACCACTTCAAAAAGCAATTGAAGATAAAGACAACATTTACTCTGTAATCAAAGGAACATGGATTAATCATGGTGGCCATACAAATGGCTTTACTGTTCCAAATCCAAATGCACAGGCTGAATTAATTTCCAAAGTATTTGAACGATCAAATATTGATCCTGAAACAGTTAGTTACCTAGAAGCTCACGGAACAGGTACATCTTTAGGTGATCCAATTGAAATTTCAGGTTTAAATAAAGCTTTTGGTAAAAATCATGAACGCTCAGGATTTTGCTCTATTGGTTCTGTAAAATCAAACATTGGACATCTTGAAGCAGCGGCTGGAATAGCAGCCATTACAAAAGTTTTATTGCAGATGAAGCATCAACAAATTGTTCCTTCTCTGCACTCTGATAAGTTAAATCCAAATATTGATTTTGAGAAATCCCCTTTTACAGTTCAACAAAAGTTAACAGACTGGAAAAAGCCAACTATTCAGAGGAACGGAGAAACCTCAGATATTCCAAGAAGAGCGGGTATTAGCTCATTTGGTGCAGGTGGATCTAACGCACATATTCTTTTAGATGAATATGATTACTCCTCCTCACAGTTTGTTAATAATGAAAATCAGAAGTGTGTCTTCGTCCTATCTGCAAAATCAGATTTACAATTAAAACGTTATGCAAAAAGATTTATATCCTACTTAGACCAAGAACACCTCCCTGCACTTACTAACATTGCCTATACTTCTCAGTTAGGACGAGAATCCATGCATTTTAGGCTGGCAATGGTAGTTTCTAGTAAAACCGAATTAAAAAACAAACTTTCCTCTTACCTAGAAGGACAAAAAGAAATTGATCAACTCTTTTTCAGTAATATTAAAAAGATTGACCTCAATATCGAAATGTTAATCGAGGGAGAAACAGGAGAAGCTTTTACTCATCTCTTAATTGAGAAACAAGAGTTAAACAAAATTGCTCAATTATGGACAATGGGTGGTAATATTCATTGGGAAGCTTTCTACAAAGAAAATACACCTTCAAAAGT
>JBNMNM010000331.1:0-3859 GCA_051275585.1 bacterium
GTTCAAGTTTAGTTGGAATTCTTTGTTTCTGTTGTGTCTCTAAATACTCTAATTCTTTTTCTTCAGGTTTTGTTTTACTACCTTGTCGTTGAGCTAAAAAATGATCTTGAACTAACTGCTTAGGGTTACTTAACAATACTGCTGATTGAGTGTTTTCATTGACCATATTTGCAATTCGTTCCATTCCTTCTTTGATATTATCTGATGTTGCGGCTTGTTCTTCTGTAGAGGCAGAAATCTGTTCAATCATACCAGCTGTTTTATCAACATGTTCAACAATAATGTTTAATGTTTTTGCTGCTTTCTCTGATAAGTTAGTTCCTTCATTCACTCGATGAGTACTTTCTTTAATTAGCTTAGTAATTTTCTGAGTTGCTTGAGCACTACGATCAGCTAATTTTCGGACTTCATCTGCAACAACAGCAAAACCTTTTCCATTCTCACCAGCTCTTGCGGCTTCAATTGCGGCATTTAATGCTAGTAGATTTGTTTGCTCTGCAATATCAGAGATCACTCGAATAATCTCAGCAATCTGATGTGATGATTCACTAATTTTGTTCATGGCACTTCCTGCACTTTCCATTGCATCTTTACCTGATCGAGCTTGTTCTGCGGAGTTGTTAGCTATATTCGATACTGATTGAGCACTTTGAGCTACTCCTTGAATCGAACCAGCCAACTCAGATAAAGAGTTACCAATTTCTTGAACAGCTCCATTTTGCAAACGAGAACTTGAAGAAAGTTGATGTGCAGCACCTTGAACTACAGTTGTTACAGCTTGAACTTGTCTAAATCCTTGCTTTTTAAAAAATTCAAATAAGAGTGAAAATGTAACAATAATTAAAACAAGAAAAAAACTATCCATAAATTTTAAGAATAATACCTCTCCTGTTGGAATATTGAGAAAAGGAAAATCATAAATTCCTAGTGTTTTTAAAACAAGAAATAGAATTAATTCAACTCCACAAATTACTCCCCAAAAAATCCCTGTAGAAACACCAACAAGCAAGGTTCCTAAAATAGGTACAACAGATAACCAAGGAGAGCTTGTACTTTCAATCCCTCCACTTGTTGAAGCTAAAAAACTTAGAACTAAAAACAAACCAAAGGTAAGCCAATTTCCTGCATATAAAATAGATTTTGTGTACTTTAAGATAAAAGGACTAGGAAAAACCATCAGAACAACAACAGCAATAATTCCAAACATTCCTACATGATTTCCTAGTTTTAGGTGTACTAAAGAAAAAACAATTCCCAGAAAAAATAAAACAACAGAAAAATCAATTAATAAACGTGCCTTTCCTTTTAAAAGAACATCATCAAAAAATTCTTGGGGAGTAAACCACTCTACCAGTTTACGAAAACTCATAATTATCTCACAATAATAATATTGTATAAAAATACTTTATTCATTAATCAAATCCCAATGAATTCTCAAAAAAGACTAAAAATAGATATTTTTTTTGTAAACTTTAAATCAAACAAAAGTTTACTTGTTCGTACTTTTAAAAATAAAAAAGGAATGGCGATAAAATTTAATAAGACAATTATTACGCATCTACCAATTCCGCCACAACCTATATAAAATAGATTCCTAGGATTCGAACCTAGACAGAGCTAAACTCCATAATATCCATGTAGTCCTATTTGCATTCGCCATTCTTTTTAAGAAGAAACTATCATTCTAAATCAATACTACATTTTAAGTAATTTTTTTCAAAACATGGAGTAATGCTTTATGAAATTGACGTCTCATTTTTACTCGAGTTCCTGAAAAAAAACGAGACTTAGTTTTATAAAAATCCACATCGTCAATAATATTTACAGCCATCTCATCAAGACTTTTTGTCATATCTTTATAGTCTTTTTCTGTAAAATCTGGTTTTACTTCACCTTCTGCATAGTGAATTACTACTTTTTTTGCGTTACAACGACAAGCTCTTTCGTGAAATCCACACTTCTGACAAACTCTTGATCTCATTCAATTCCTATTGTAAAAAACCTTACTTTTTCCTTTTTTTGAAAAACGCATTATTTATAGCGAAAAAAGGGAACAAAAGTCACGAAAATTAAATAGTTTTTTCACAATTGATTGAAGGAGTTTGACAAGGAGATTCAGCTTTAAGTACTTCAGTTCGTCTAACATCAATCCTTTTTACTCATTAAAAAATTCAGCCTCATCAATTATCATGCATAGAATTGCAACCGAAAGTGGTGACCTTGCTCATGAAAAAGAATCGAATCTAATTGAGCAAACACCTGCTGATATTCTTTTTCTTAGTGCAGCAGATACAGATCTTGCTTGTGTTGCCCAAACATGGGGAACAACTTTTGGTGATCGTTTGCGAGTTGCCCATGCTGGAGCATTGCAACAACCAAATGCAGTTGAACATTATGCCGATAATGTGATTGTTAAAGCAAAATTAGTTATATTCCGTCTTCTTGGTGGAAAAGCGTATTTCTCTGATCTTCTTGATGAGTTAGAACATCTTCGAGCACATCATCTTCAAGCAAGAATTCTTCTTTTACCTGGAACTGATACTTGGGATACAGAACTTCTTGAATATGGTGATTACGCAGAACCAATTGTAAAACAAATTTTCTCTTATTTTAAAGAAGGTGGTATCGATAATATTGAACGTGCTGGGCAAGCCATTCAGTTATTACTTGATAACCAAACAACAGGATTTCCTGAAGCGATTCCAATGCCTAAATATGGTTGGTATCAAAAAAAATCAGCACAACCAAAACAAGAAAATCAACCAATTGCTTGGGTCTGTTTTTATCGTGCTTTGCAACAAGTTGGTGATTTAGCTGTTGTTGATGCCTTATGGGAATCTCTAGAAGAACAAGGGTTTTTTGTAGAAGCTTTTTATGCTTATTCTCTTCGAGAACCAGAAGCACAAGAGGCACTTCTTCAATATGCAAATGAAAGTCAACCAAATGTAGTTCTTACTCTACAAAGTTTTTCTATTTGTATTAATGCCCCTGACCGAGTTTCCTTTTTAGAAATTTTGGGATGTCCTATTTTGCAAGTTCCTGTTTCTTCTCATGATCGCCATACATGGGAACATGATATGCGAGGAATCACACCATCAGATGTAGCAATGAATGTTGCACTTCCTGAAATTGATGGTCGTATTTTTTCTTCAATCATTGGTTTTAAAGAAGAATACCAACCGATTCCAGAAATTGAGTTTACAGTAAAAAGTCTTCGTCCAGATTTAGAACAAGTTTCCTATGTTGCTAAGCAAGCGAAAAATTGGGCAAAACTCCAAGAAAAAGAAAATTCAGAAAAGAAAATTGCAATTATCCTTGCAAACTATCCAACCAAAACAAGTCGAATTGGAAATGGTGTTGGTTTAGATACTCCTGCAAGTGTCGTTAAATTTTTACGAGTTCTTGAAGAAGAAGGATACAATCTAGGAGAACTTCCAGAAGACAGCAAAGAGTTGATGGAAATTCTTCAAGAAGGAGTCACCAATGATGCAGAAGCCAACTATGGAAAAACATTAGATCAATGGTTGGAAAAAGAAGACTTTCAAAATTACTTTAATTCTCTTCCTGAGAAAAGCCGAAACAAAATTGCGGAACAGTGGACTCATGAACTTCCTGAGTACTTAGGAATTGCAGGAAAACAGTTTGGGAATGTATTTGTTGGAATCCAGCCACAGCGAGGATTTGGAATTCAAGACATGGCTATATACCATGATCCGAAGTTATCACCACCACCTGAATATTTAGCATTCTATTATTGGATTCGAGAACATTTCCATGCTGATGCAATTATCCATTTTGGAAAACATGGAAACCTTGAATGGCTTCCAGGTAAAAGTGTTGCTCTAGGAAAAGAGGATTT
>JBNMNM010000332.1:0-3858 GCA_051275585.1 bacterium
TATCTACTGGCTTCATTTTGTTAGATTGTTTTATACGTTTAAGGAGGTGATTTTGCATGTCAAAAGGTGGATTAATGTTGTTTTAAAGTGAATTTCTATATTGTTGGAGAAAATAGAAATGGTGTTAAGAAAAAATACATTATTATCAAATATAAAATTTAATATTGTACTTCTTTTGAGTGTAGTTGGATTCTTCTGTTTTACGTCACTAAGTTTTGCACAGGTTGAGGAAAGGGAGTCCTCTTCAAATGGAGCAATGATTAGTTTTTTTATTCCTATACAAGAGCAAGGAACAGTGAAAGGAAGTAGTGATGAAGTAACTCCAGATACAACAGGAAGTAGTTTTCAACTTATTTTAAATCGTTGGGGTGTAGGTTATACGGAACTAACTAGTAAATTTACGATTGATAGTTACGATCATACACTTAAAAGTAGTTTTGCCGATTTAAGTTATACTTGGGGAAATAAAGTTCGTCTAACAACGGGAGTTGGTTACTTGTTAGGTGGGAGTGGAGAGATGTCCAATTCAAATGGTTCTTTAGAGAGTAATAGTATTAGCGGTGGTGGATGGTTTGTTACTTTGGATATTGTTGGTAAAAGTTTTGATTATTTGATTGGATACCGACAAAACCAAGTAACATATAAAGATTATGAAGGAAATATAAGTGGGCAATCAACAACATTAAATAGTGATTTAACTCTAAATACAACACAAGTTTTAGCAGGCATTGGTGTTCGATTCTAAAACAAAAAAAAATCATTTTTTTAAAAAATGCCTTTAATTTTTCGCATGGTATTATTGCGATCATAAAGACGAGTTGTATCGATCTTTTTATGACGAGCATGATCAGCAACTACTTCAATAGAAACACCACGTTCTAATAAATATGTGATACAACCAGCTCGTAATGAATGAGCTGAAAAATCTTTAGGATCAAGACCAACTTGAGTGCAATATTTTTTGATTACTTTTGCAATAGCACGTCCTTTAATTGGTTCTAGTAAGTTTTCCCATTGATCTACCGCTAAAAATAGATGACCTGATTGAATTTGAGTAACATCGAGCCATTTTTTTAGATAAATAATTGCACATAATGAAGGGTCACTTCCATAAGGAATATTGACATATTCTAGTTTTTTACCTTCTTGATTTGTCTTTGATTTGGGTAGAAAAACTTGAAGCCCATCAACTAAAAATGTAAGATGCTCAATTTGCATACTTTCAATTTCAGAGCGTCGAAAGCCACCAGTAAAACAAAATAGAAGTAGAGCTTTATCTCTTACCCCTTGTAAATTGTCTTTAAATTGGATTTGTCGGATATGATTGATGGTAAATGCAGCTTTTTGGGCATATTGTTGACCTTGAGAACCATGATTAACAATACTACTTCGAATTCCTTTTAAAAAACTTCGAATTCGCTCTGTATTTCCAGGAGGCATAATTTCATGCATTTTATGCATTTCATCAATTGCCCATTTTGCCTGTTCAATAGTGCTGATTTTTTTTTCAGACTCTAATAAGTCCATCAAAAAATATTCTAATTGATCTACAGAACAAGGAAATGCTTGATAGTTATTTTCGGCACACCATCGAGTATAAACACCTGTATCTTCTCTCCACCATTTTACAAAACTAGCTTTTGTATTTTTGGATTTAGATGAAGAACGAATTTGGCGAATTTTCTCTTCACGATCAATTTGTTTTTTAACGTCAAGAGTGGTTTCTTGAACTGGAACTAAAGGTTTAGATATCATTTTTTTCGCATAAAATAAATCAAGTCAGGATTACTTTTTGAAACACTTTGTCCAATACTAATAATTCCTCGTGCATGTAGATGAATTTCTTCTTGATGTAAGAAAAAATTCTCTCTTGTCTCTGTTCGAAGATATGTACCATTTGTACTCTGATCAATTAAAATAAATTTGCCTTCTCGATATTGAATTGTTGCGTGATTTCGAGATACAGACCCATTATCAATAATGATATCATTCTGATTACCACGTCCAAAAAGAAAACTTGGACGAGCACCAGAAAGTTCATATTTTTTTCCTCTAAATTCTAAAATTAATCTAGCTCCTGCAGAATGTTCTCTTTCTTCTTCAACGGAGCCTTGAATCATAGTTCCTTCGCCTTCACCTTCACTGGGAACTTGCCATAAAACTTCAAAAATTTCTACACAACTTAAACTTGTGGCATTTGGTTTTATTTTTCCAATTGCATTAATATTCATACAAAATTCCGCAGGAAAATTTTGCATTGTTATCCGAGTAGTTAAAATTTGATGTGCTTTTGCCGCCTCTAAAAGCTTTTCTGTAAAATCAACAGTCTCGCCAGCAATATCATTACCATCTAAGAATATAGAACCAAAATGAGCTGCAATTTTAATGTAGATTCCTGCTTGTGTGATTGATAGATCATCATGAAGTCCTTTTTGAATATCAGATGCAGATTGTATCGCTTTTTTTGAATTTGGATAGGTACAAAGAATTTGGTCGCCAATAATTTTGATTAATGAACCACTATGTCGAGCAATATGACCAGCTACTATAGATAACGCTTGTGTGATTTTTTTTCGTGCTTCGATACTTGCTGTGATTCCAAACTGCTGTTTCTTTTGACATATTTCAATAAAGACGATAGCTAGTTGTAACTTTTGAGACGACATAACGGTTTAATATTAAAAAATAGATTTTAAAAAAATAGTTCATAAAATGGTTATTTCTTATACGAATAGTTTAAAATATAGTGCATTTTATCGTAAATTTTAAAGTAAATGACAAAATAATAAAGAATATGCTTAGGTCTTTTTATAGAGAATTATCAATCATACTCTACCCTTCCAAATTAAAAACTAGTTATTCATTATTTTACATATAATAACCCTATCTATACGTTTTTTATGCCTACAGATGCGGAACTGCTCAAAATTATCGGCTTTTTTCTTGTTGTTGGGATTTATATTTATTTTTTAAAAAAAGGTTTTAAACAAAAATTAAAAAAAGTGACTTTTTCCCAGAGTCAGATTGAAGAAAATTTAAAAGAATTACAACAATATCAAAGTCTTTCTGAAAATATGGTAGGAATGTTAGCTTTGGTTGATTCTAACTATAAAATAAATCTAGCCAATTCTGCATATGAGCAAGCGTATAGTAAAGGTGATTATTCTTTATTGGGTAGTTCTATTATAGAAACAGTTGGAATTGGAGATTTTGAAGAGTTTTTAAAGGATAAAATTGATTGTAGTTTTCAGGGTGAATGTGTTGATGATCAATTATGGATTAATTTCCCACAAAGTGGAAGAAAGTATATGCGGTTTTCATATACACCTGTGGAAATAGAATCTCAGATTAAATATGTTGCCGTTCACGCTTTAGATTTCACTCAAGATAAATTAAATGAAGAAAACTTAGCAAAACATAAACATCAATATCAGACTATTTTTAATTGTATGCAAGATGGGTTTGCACTATTTCAGGGAGTAAAAGAAAAAGAAATTACAGCAGATTATTCTATTATTGATGTTAATCCTGCATTTGAAAAAATTTTAAATCAAAAAGCAGAATTCTTGATTGGGAAAAAAATACAAAATGTTTTTCCTAACTATAGTAAAGATTGGGTTTCATTTTTTCACCGAATAATTCGCACATCAATTCCTGAAAAAATTGAATTAGAGTTTCAAGAAACTCAGCAAATTTTTGAATTATTTGTTTTTCCTCTTGAGAAAAATCAAATTGCTACCATTGTTAAAGATATTACAAACTCAAAAATTGTTGAAAAATTAAAAGAGACACATAGTGAAGATTTAGAACAACAAGAAAAAAATCTTCACTATGAAGTTTTATTGATAACAGAAGTTG
>JBNMNM010000333.1:0-3857 GCA_051275585.1 bacterium
AACAAAAAATCGAATTCCATTTGCAGTCCGTTCAGGAGTAACATTTTTTGAGTTAGCTCATATCAAAGATGTACTTGCTTTTTTGAGGGTGATTTATAATTCTCAAGATGAAATTTCATGGAATCGGATTTTAAAACTTTTGCCAGGTGTGGGAGCTGTAACTGCACAAAAATTATTGCTTCAAATTCAGGCAGTACAATCCATTCATGAATTATCATCAGAAACGTTTTTAAAAACTGTTCCTAAAAAAGCACGAATGAAATGGAGTGATCTAGTTCGATTATTTCAAGAATTACAAGGAGCAGAAAGTGTATCTGAAATGATTTTTGCAATCGTAACTTGTTTTTATGCAGAAATTGCAAAATCACTTTTTGAAAATTGGGAAGATCGTAAGGACGATATTGCAACACTTGCTGGTTATTCTTCCAAATTTGACAATTTAAACTCTTTTTTAAATGAGCTTTCTCTTGTAGGAAATGAGGACTTTGCTTTCTCTGATACAGAAGAAAAGGATCAAGAGAAAGTAGTATTAACGACAATTCATCAAGCAAAAGGTCTTGAATGGGATCATGTTTTTGTGATTGCTTTAAGTGAGGGACTATTTCCTAGTGGTCATAGTTTGTTTTCAGATGAACAAACAGAAGAAGAACGTCGATTATTTTATGTAGCTGTAACCAGAGCAAAGAAAAAATTATATTTAACTAGCCCTAAAAATGTGAAAATTTGGGGACAAGATAAACACTTTTCTGTTTCTAAATTTATAGAAGAAATTGATGAGAATTTATTGTATAAAGAACCTTTTCGAAAAGAAGTAACAAAAGTTTATCGTTTTGAATAAAAGATATGGAAGAGCATTTTCAACAAATTGATCAACAACTTATTGATGAAATTTCAAAGCGTCAGTCTATTACTACTGAAGTTTTAAAGGAACAGTGGCATTTTGCAAAAGTAAAAGGTGTCTCATTTCGAGAACAACTTCAGAAAACCAAAACAGTTGATGATCTTCATTTTCAAGAATCATTATCTCAAGTTTTATCATTTCAGTTTTTAGAAAAAATCCCAGTTTTATCGGTTGAGTGGCAAGATTTTTTTACTGAAAAAATGCCAATTCGATATGCCAAAAAATATTTATTTTTTCCTATTAAAGTTACTGATGATCTAGTTACGTTTGCCGTTATTCATCCTTGGCCGACTATTCCTTATGAAGATATTGCATATCAAGTAAATCGAAATTATGAGATGATTCTTTCTACTGAAGAATCAATTCTAGAAGTAATTAACCTTGCTTATAACCGAAAGACTGGAACTGCTGAAGAAGCTGCTGAAAATTTAGATGAAGATGAAGAATTAAAAAACTTGATGGATCTTTCTGAAGATTCAGAAGACCTTCTTGATGCAGAAGATGAAGAACCAATTAAAAAGTTAGTAAGTACAATCCTTTTTCAATCAGTAAAAGAAAAAGCATCAGATATTCATATTGACCCAAGTAATAAAGAAACTACTGCTCGGTATCGGATTGATGGAGTATTGCATCAAATTACAACAATTCCTAAGCAAGCTCATATTCCACTAGTAAATCGAATTAAAGTAATGTCTGGATTAGACATTTCTGTAAAAAACAAGACTCAAGATGGTCGAACCAACATTGTTGTTGCAGGAAAAAAAATTGATATTCGAGTCTCAATTTTACCCACAGTTTATGGTGAAAGAGCTGTTCTTCGGTTGTTAATCCAAGGAAAAGGAGTAACCCAACTTGATGATTTAGGAATGAATCCTAGAATGGTTACAAATCTTGAGATGATTTTAAATCAACCTCATGGAATTTTTCTTGTTACAGGACCTACTGGTTCAGGAAAAACAACCACTCTTTATGCTGCACTTAGCCAAGTTGATGAAAAAGTTAAGAATGTAATTACAGTTGAAGATCCTGTTGAGTACCAAGTTTCAGGATATGGACAGGTTCAAGTAAATGAAAAAATTGGTTTGACCTTTTCAGCAGGATTACGGTCGATTCTTCGGCAAGATCCAGATGTAATTATGGTAGGAGAAATTCGAGATGCTGAAACAGCTCAAGTGGCAATTCAAGCATCACTAACAGGACATTTAGTTTTAAGTACTCTCCATACAAATGATAGTGTTTCTACTATTATTCGTTTGGTTGATATGGGAATTGAACCGTTCTTAGTGACAAGTACTTTAGGTGGAGTTATTGCTCAACGGCTTATTCGTAGAATTTGTAACCATTGCAAAGAAGAATACTCAACACCAAAAGAAGCCATTTTAGATGCAGGATTTCCAAAAACAGTACTTGATTCATTTGAAGGGAAATTGTGGAGAGGAAAAGGTTGTAATAAGTGCTTACATACAGGGTATCTAGGCAGAGTAGGTGTGTATGAATTACTGATTATGAATGACGAAATTCGAAAAGAAATTCTTGCAGGTTCAGATACATCTACAATCCGAAAAGTTGCAGTTAAAGATGGATTGCATTTACTTGCTTATGATTGTGCAGAAAAGGTTCTTCAAGGAATGACGACAATTGAGGAAATGGTTCGAGTGATTTATACAGAAGAAAATTGATTAATTTATAAAGTTTGGCGTTTAGTTTGTATAGTTAAGCATTAAAATATTGCTGAATGGAATAACCGTTGGAGATTACCTCTTTATGACATTAGAAACAAAAACCGCAGATAATCTTAGTTTTTTCCAAAAAAATGGGATTGTAATCCGCTTAACTCTCTTAATTAGTACTGCTACAGGATTATTAATTTTTCTGTTGAATACGTTTGTAATTAACCGTTCATCAATTAATATTCATGAAAATATTAAAGCCGTTGGTCAGGGAATTACAGTTGCAGCAACTTCAATTGTTCGTCAAAACTTTCAAAATACAAAAAATCTTCAGGATTTAAAACGAAAAAATATTTTACGTGTAAGACTTCAAAAATTAGTTACTGAGTCATTACAAAAGAGTTTTGGATTATACCAAATTGCTATTATTTCTAGTGAAAGCTCAAAATACTATTTGAGCACACTTAAAAAGTATGAAGGAAACAAGATTGCTCAAGGTTTAGACAAGTCATTTCTTGAAAAGTCAAATGGCTTATTAAGTATCAGTGAGTTGCAAATTTATTCAGAAAATAAACAAATTCCTGCAATACAATTTTTGCAAAATATAAATATTGCAAATGGAGCAACTAAAAAAGTTGCAACTATCCAAATATTATTTCGTCGTGATTATTCAAATGCTTATTTTTATTCAAATCAAAAGTATCTTTTAATGCTCAGTTTAGGAGCCTTTTTAATTATTTTTGTTTTTGTTTTCTTTCTTTCCAGCCAGATTTCTAAAGGAATTCACTCTGCACAAGACGGAATTCTCAAGATATTACATCACCAATATGATCACAAAATTTTAATTAGTAATGATGAGGTAGGGGTTCTAACTGATTCGATTCAAATATTATCAAAAAAATTAGGAGAAAAAGATCGAGACCAAAAGCAAGAATTAAAGAAAAAACAAGAGGTTACTAAGAAAAAAAAAGTTATTGAAACGGTTGCTAGACGTTCAACTGTAGCCTATTTTGTTTGTCAAATTGGAGGAATTACAGAGTTTTGTAATAATCAAAAGCCTGAAAAAGTAGTAAAATTAATTGATCTTGTATTTGAAAAAATAAGTAAAGTAATTGAAGGTGTTTCTGGCTATTTGGATAACTATGCAAATAAAACTTTCTTTGTCTCTTTTGATGGAGAAAATAGTGCTGAACGAGCAATTCAATTATCAAAAAAGATTAATGTTGTGCTAGATGACATCTCAAAAGAGTTTCATATTCCAAACTCTGATAAGTTCATTACGAGTA
>JBNMNM010000334.1:0-3856 GCA_051275585.1 bacterium
AACAGCACAGACTGACTCATAGGCAAACCCTTGTTTCCAAAATGGTTCATGAATCATATAACCAATTTCTGGCAACAGTTCCCCTACAATATTTTGCATAACAAGCCCTACCTGACCAATTGGAATTCTACTACCTTTAAATTCAATTAACCACAGGCCATGACCATCATCTTCATATCGTTGAATTTGACGCTCAATCCACTCACCCGCTTCTTTTCTTAAATATTGTTTTGGATAGTATTTTGTGACTTCAGGATGGGATAAGTAATAGTGCTAAAGTAATCCAGTATTTAATTATCGGTAAGTTGTTGAAAATTAAGTTTTAAATGGATATAAAATACTGGTTTACCTGTGCCTAAGTACTTAACATTGAGGACATAAAATCAAGATCATCAAGATTCATTTCTCTTAAATATAACCTTTTTGTTTCTAAAATCGATTTCATCTTTTGAAGACAGAGGAGAGTAGGTGCAAAAATAATTTGCACCATTATTTTTAACGAGTATGCAACATAAACCGAAAAAGCTGGCTAATTGTATCTTTTAAATATTGTCGTTCTACAATTTGATCAACAGCTCCGTGTTCTAAAAGAAATTCAGCTCGTTGAAATCCTTCTGGAAGTGCCTGCCCAATGGTTTGTTGAATCACACGAGATCCAGCAAAACCAACTAAGGCATTTGGTTCTACAAGAATAACATCCCCTAGCATTGCGAAACTAGCCGAAACACCTCCAGTTGTTGGATCAGTCAAAAGAGAGATATAAGGTAGTTTTGTGGCTGCAAGTTTTGCAAGTGCAGCAGAAGTTTTTGCCATCTGCATTAATGAGAAAGCTCCTTCTTGCATTCTTGCACCACCTGATGCAGAAACAATAATAATGGGAAGCTTTTCTTGAATAGCATGCTCAATCGCTCGTGTAATTTTCTCGCCTACAACAGATCCCATTGATCCGCCCATAAAACGAAAATTGAACACTGCAAGAGACGTTTGAATACCATTAATTTTTCCGACTCCAGTAATCATGGCTTCTTTTAATTTGGTCTTTGCCATTGTTCCACGAATTCGATCTTTATACTTTTTGGAGTCAACAAATTTTAAAGGATCAGTTGCAGTAAGATTTGCATTCGTTTCTTCAAATGTTCCTTCATCACAAAGAGAAGAAATTCGTTCTTCAGCAGTAAGTCGAAAATGAAATTGACAACTAGGACATACTTTTAAGTTTTTTTCTAAGTCTTTCGAATAAAGAGTTTCCTTACAGCGAGGGCATTTTTCCCATACACCAGCAGGAACATTCTTTCGGGATTCACCTGAAATTAACTTTGGAGTAATTCGTTCAAACCAAGAAGCCATCGTTCTTCCCTTAAATAAGTGAACTTGAATAAAGTTAAATAATATTTATGATAAATTCATATCAAAGAAAAGATTTTTTGTTCTTAACCAATTACGCCAAAAACTCTTTTCCTTGGTAAAGATTTTGTTGTTTTAATTGATCTTCAATAAACTGAACGGGTCTCATCTTTTCTTTTGTCCACATTGGAGCAATTAATTCATCCCACCGAGAAGCAACCGCAGTTAGTCGTTGTACTGCAATTTTAGGTGAAAGGTGAGTCAAAAAGAGACAAACTCTTCTTGAATATTCTTCTAGTTCGATTGGAACAAATTCACCCTTTTGATACATTTCTGCTAAAGGCGTTTTCTGAAGAACATGAAGATTGTGAAGTTTTACATTAGAAATTGGAAGCTTATTTAAGATTTGTGCTGTTTCAATAATTCGTTCATCAGATTCATTTGGATTTCCAAAAATCAAATGAATTCCAATATCTACACCTGTAAGATCATGTAATTTATGAACCGCTTCAATTGTTCTTTCTGCATTATGTCCTCGTTTTAAAAACTCTAGATGATCATCAAAAAAGGATTGTGCTCCTAATTCAACAGAAACATATGATTGCTCATGAATATCTTTTAATAAAGGAAAAATTCTTGATGGTAAACAATCAGGACGAGTTCCTAAGATCACACCTCTAACTTTATCTTCTGAAAGTGCCGTTCTGAACCGTTGTTCTAAAGTCGAAACTCGATCAAAGGTATTAGTATAAGCTTGGAAATAAACAAGAAATAGATTTGCTTTATATCTCTTTGCAATTCGATCTCGATTAATTTGAATTTGTTTAGCAAGAGGTTCGTCTCGAACTAGGTGGTACGCCGCAGATCCCCATTCATCGCAAAAAATACAAGTTTCCATTCCATTTTTTCCAGAACGATTTGGGCATGTATCTGCAACTGAAACCGAAACTTTATATACTTTTTCACCAAAATGATTCGCATAGAATTGGCTAATTGGATAAAATCGTCGACCTTTCCACTGTGTAAGTATTTTTTCTTCCATCAAATCCTTCGAGATAATTATTTCTAAGAAAATTTTTCGTATGCTTTATGTTCTCTTCGTCTTTTACTAGTGAAGACTTCCCCTGTATTTTCTGTAATCATTTCATAAAGAGTTGCCGTTTTATTATTATCTTTTTTACGAAGAATCCGCCCTAATCGTTGAACATGCTCTCGAACCGTTGAAGTTCCAGAAATAATCACAGCTACTGTTGCTTCAGGAACATCAACACCTTCATTTAAAACACGAGAGTTTACTAAAAACGGCCATTCACCATTTCTAAACTTATCTAACACCTCTTTTCTCTCTTTTGCTTTTGTTTCATGAGTAATCAAAGGAAGCATAAAAAGAGAACTAATTAGATATGCGGTTTTATTATCATTCGTAAAAATTAAAATTCTTTCTTTTTGATGACGAACAAAAATTTTAGCTAACTCTTCCAACTTGTTTTTCGCTGCAATTGCAAGTTGTTTTTGAATATTAAAACTACGAATTGCTTGTCTGCCTTCACTTGTCCTTGATGCTGCAATCACAAATTGTTCCCAACTTTTATTTCGAAGTCCAACAAGTTGGCTTCGAAAATCAAGATAAATACCTCGATGGTAATCGTAAAGCTCTCGTTCATCCTCAGTCAGTTCAACCCGAATACTTTCAATAGTATAAGGGGCGAGATACTCCCCAGAAAGTTGACTAATATCTTTTGTATAAACAATTGGACCGGCAATATCGGTCAAAATAGGAACTCTTTCTTGATCTGTGACGGGAGTTGCAGTAAGACCTAAGCGATATGGTGCGATATAGCTTCGAGCCATTTCGGTATTTGCAGGTGAAGGAAGATGATGACACTCATCAAAAATTAAAAAACAAAATCGATTTCCAAGCTGTTCTGCTTTAATTCTCGCAGATTCATAAGTAGAAACAGTGATTTCCTCGATTTCGTAACTTCCACCACCTAAAAGTCCAATTGGTTGCTGAAAAAGTTGGAATAAGTTTTTTTGCCATTGTAACATAAGGTCAATTGTTGGAACCAACACAAGTGTAGAACGTTGAACCTGTCCAATCGCAAGAGCAGCAAGAAAACTTTTTCCTGCTCCTGTTGGTAAAACAGTAATTCCACGTTTACTTTTTGCCCAAACAGATAATGCCTCCTGTTGGTAATCGTAAGGTTCAATTGTCTTTTTAAATTGGATTTTTAAATTTTGATATTTTGGCGTGAAATCTGAATATCTGACTTTCTGATAATATAGGTGACGGATAAGATTGCGATATTGGTATCCATGACACCTGAAACAATTGGTTCTTTTATCCCATTGTAACCAAGGAAGTTCTGAAAACAGATTTTGGTTTTGTTTTGCAGATACAGCTAAAGTTCCACGATCATATTGTATTGTGATCTGCTCTGGTTGATTTGCTTTCATTGAGTAATGCTCTCACTCTTAGGAGAAAAAGAATGGACAAAAAAGATAATAGAGA
>JBNMNM010000335.1:0-3832 GCA_051275585.1 bacterium
TATTGAGGCTACTGGTGGTAAGTTGCGTCTTGATATTGAAATGTCAGATGGAAGTCATTTTGGATTTACTGTGTGATACGAAAAGTAGAAAACAAGTCAGTCACAAGACACATACAATGTATTGATAATGAAGGATTTACCCAACAAATGTCTCAAAGTCTTGCTGTCTTATTAAAGAATTACTTCTACTAGAAATAATTCTTTTTCCATTTTATTCATCAGATGATCCAATTCCAGAGAAAGTCATAAGACAAATCCCTGTGAGATATTGATAATAAAGAGCTAGAAGTGTCTTGTAGATGTCTTTTATTGTTAAGACGGACTTAGAACCAAATATCCCATTCCTTCAACTAGCCTTCTTTTTAAGGGTCAATACCTTTTTGCCATTGGCAAGGTCTTGAGTTTTATAGCCAAGAATCTCAACCAGCTTGGTTAGACTCTGAAGTTCTTTTTCTCTTGCATTAAAGTTGTGATGATCTTTCAAATACCTTCCTAGAATATCAAGTTCAACTTGATTATTTTTTGCTTTTAGTTTTGGAATTGCTTTTTTAATCAATCCTCGAAAAGGTTCTGCTAACTTTTGTTGTTCTTTTTCATCAAAAATAGGAAGATCTATTTCAGTTTCCTCTAAACTAGAATCTTGTGCTTTTATTTTTTGATCAAGGAAAGCAAATTTGTCGCAAGACTTTACCAATCGTTCACTTGATTTTTCTTTTCCTGCACCCAAGACTGTTAATCCATGACTACGAAGTTTTAGGATCAAAGGAATAAAATCACTATCACTTGATACAATACAAAAAGCATCGGGTTTGTAAGTATAAAATAATTCCATTGCATCAATAGCAAGAGCTATATCAGTCATGTTCTTTCCTGAAACATAATTAAATTGCTGAACTGGAACAATTGCATAAGTTAGAGCTGATTCTTCCCATTCTTTAAATGTTGGATTAGTAAAATCTCCATAAGCTTTCTTTTGAATGATATCCCAGCTTTTCTTTATTCCTGATAAAACATCTCCAATAAAAGATGCGTGAATATTCTCTGCATCAATCAAAACAATTATTTTTTTCACTGAGTAACCTTGTGTGAAAGGATTCAAGCACTACTAACAAAATAATGGAAATAAATGTAATGAATATTGTTAGCATAGTTTTATGAACAAAATATACAATCAAATATATTATAAGGGAGACCAACTCCAATTGTGTGGGATGTAAAAAATAAGATCCAAGAAGTAAGCAACTAGAAAAAGGTTTTGCATCTAATATTTGCTACAGCTTGCATTAGTAAAATGTAGTTACTATACAATAACTACATCCTGCATTAGTAGATCTAAATTCCTTTGAGCAATCCAGTGAGATCGATAACAGATTTGAACCAACTCGAATCAGAACTTCAGAGCTTGGTCAGTGAAGAGAAACAACATTGGCAAGAGGTGGCTAAGTTATTAATCACAGCTAAAAGGGATGAATTCTACAAAGAACATGCAAAGAACTATACCCAATGGCTACGATTAATATCAAAGAAAGTTGATATCCATGAAGCATGGTTCTGGCGAATACTAAAGGCAGGAGAATACTATTTATCCATTACAGAAACAGATGATGTTGATCTGATTAGCAACTCTGTTCTAAATCCTGACAAATTGGATCTACTAGAAAAAATAGGTCGTTATGCTCCAGAAGAAAAGAGGGAGGAATTATTAGATCGAGCTTTGAGTGGGAATATATCAAGGAGAGAGCTGAGGGAGACTTGGAACAATTACAAACCAATAGGTGCCAATCGTAGTGGACGAAAAGCCGAAAATGAGAAGTTTAAACCAGCAGAAATTAATCCAGCTACTCAATCTGTCATCAACAAAGCCATCATCCTAGATGCTCTAAAAAATCCAGAATGGATGATGCCAGGCGTAATCGATCACAAGTTCTTCTCGAATGTTTCTTTTGGTTATGGTGATCTTGCGGTGATGATCACTCGTAATGATCATGTATCGGCTCCTGTGTTATGTGGAGTAAAGGTTTTAGGCAAGAAGGATCTGGATAACCTTGCTCAGTATAAAAACTTTCTTGATTTCCTTTATGTTGCTGTTCTGGATCAATCAAAACTTATTCAACTGGCCAAAGATAATCTTCCTGAAGATATTGGTATTCTTACCATCGTAAAATCCTCTGAGAAAGAGAAGACTGGAAGACTCTACAATACCCTTTGCATCTTAAAGCAACCCGTAAAGAGGAATCTTATGCAAGACTTCTATTATCATCACTAGATTGGAAAGTTGATGAGGCATTTAATCTTCAATCTGATGAATCTGTTACAATACCAACGGAAGCAACTGAACAAGATATTGTTTTCTCTGACTTGGAAGAAGAATTAGATGCTCCTCCTGAATGGTTATTTGATAGTTCGCCAGATCCAGATGAAAAACAATTGTATACGGGTCTTTCTGTTGATGGATTTTCTCTCACAAAAGAACAGAAGGAGATTGTTACCTACTCGAAAACTGGCAAAGACTTGAAGGTGATGGCATTTGCTGGAACAGGAAAAACATCTACATTGCGAGAGATTGCCAATGCATTACCAGAGAAAAGAGGACTTTATTTAGCATTCAATAAGGGGTTCTTTGACTAAAAGAACGGTTTTTCTCCCAACCCCTTTCTCGCCCTTTATTTATAAGGCTTAGAGAGGAAAAATTGATTTTCAAAATATTAAAGAAAAATACATAACATATTGAATATTAAGACTATTTTTACAGTGTGGTTTTCATATTCCTTAATAAAGCTAATACACTACCATTTGACTGAGGATGATTGTATGATTTTTCACTAGGCTAACCATCAAAGAAAAAGGTGTCCCGATGTTCTAAGGCCATTTCTTTAGCAACCGATTCCAAATAGGCCGCTGTCGAAGTTGTACTTCTGTGACCAAACATTTTTGATGCACCTAAGACATCTTTTGTTTTGCGGTAGTACTCAACAGGAATAGTGGAACGTAACGAATGTGTCCCGTATAGGTCTGGATTGAGTCCAATATCACTTACCCATTGTTTGAAGATGATGAGATATTGTTGGTAGGATAATGGTTTAATATTTCCTTGGTTGTCTCGTTTCCAAGAAGGAAAAAGTGGATGACTCAGACAATCAAAATAGTCTCTGTAAAAAAGACGCTCATACTCTAGTTTTGCATCTTCAATATCTCTTTTGACACAATCAATGATCCTGATAACAGTAGAATCTTTTGTTTTCTGCTGTTCTAACCAGAATTTATCGATCAAATTACCATTGTGATAGACATTTTCTATGGTAAGTTTAAGCACATCACTCACACGTAAACTGGTGTTAGTTTGAAGGCTGAGTAAAAGCAGGTTACGAGATTTCAACCGATCTTCTCCACCTCGGATCATTTTGCGAATTCGTTTGTATTCATTCTCAGTCAAAGGAAGTTTATTTCCTTTTTTTTTGTAACCTAAATGACCTTGTTTAAATGGCATTTTTACCTTCCTGAAAACGACCAGTTTACTGTATAAAATAATGCTTATTAAGCTTTTTTATATGGTTAGATTTTGAATTTAGTGTAATTCTAAATTAATCATCCTTTATTTTCAATTAGTTGATATGGTTTCCATATAAAAGAGTTCTTTTATATGGTTAGGTGATTTCAGCTATAAAAACTGATTATGACATAATGCTGAATTTACCTACTATGTTGAATGTGTATACTCAAAAAATTATTTTAGTACTAAAATAACATGGCTAGAGTCTCGATTTTAACTAAAGAAGAAATTGGCTCACTGTACTCAATCCCAAAGCTTGACGATGAGGAGCAAACTTTCCTT
>JBNMNM010000336.1:0-3806 GCA_051275585.1 bacterium
TGCGAAGAATGGGGTTTACTGTAATTACAAAATTAGATGCATCGAAATCAATTTTAGAACAAGCAATTCAACGGTTTGGACGTCAACTAAAGAAAGGCGGAACAGGTTTATTTTATTATGCAGGTCATGGTGTTCAATTAAATGGATATAATTATCTTGTTCCAGTAAATGCAAATATTGAAAGTGAAAGTGAAATAACATCAAAAGCTGTCAATGCGAATGAAATTCTAAAACAGATGAAAAAAGCAAAGAATAGCATGAATATTGTGATTCTTGATGCTTGTCGAAATAATCCTTTTTCTGATGGTGTAAAATTAGGACAAAAAGGTCTTGCTGAGATGGATGCAGGAAGAGGCACTTTGATTGCTTATGCAACTGCTCCTGGTTCAACCGCATCTGATGGAAAAGGACGAAATGGAATGTTTACGAAATATCTTCTTCGTCATATTCCACGTAAAGGATTGGAACTTTCTCAACTAATGAAAAAGGTTCGTTATGATGTAATTCAAAACTCAAAGAATCGTCAAATTCCTTGGGATTCATCATCATTAGTAAAAGATTTTTATTTTTCTGGAGGTATTGCAGGGAAATATTCTGATGAACGATCATTGTGGTTAGATGTAAAAAACTCTAGAGATTGGAAAGATTTTCTACTATTTCTAAAAGAGTATCCAAAAGGGAAGTATGCAAGAATGGCAAAGTTTAAATACTTTACTCTTCGTCGAAAACCATATCGAGCAACAGCAACCAATAGTCATTGTGCCAAAATTCAGGAAGGAAGTTGTACAGATTGGAATGAATATATGGTTTATGCCGTTGGAATTGGAGGAGCAAGTACAAATTTTCCACCACCAGTTCGAAAAAGAGCAGCAATGCGAGCAGCAAAAATGGTTGCTCAACGAAATATTTTAGAAGCAGTAAAAAAGATTCGTTTGAATTCAACAACTACAGTCAGACAAGGAGTTGTTCAAAGTGATGTGATTCGAACTAGTTTGAGTGGTTATGTTCGGAATGTTCAATTGATTGGAGAGCCTAAATATGCCGATGGTTTCGTAACTGTTGTCATGAGAATGTCATTAAATGAGATTAAAAACGCATTTTTAGGGCTAGAAAATTTTGGTCAAAAAGAGTTTCATCAAACAAAAATGTTGAGTCCTAGTAAAACAACAAAGCGTTCTCTGATTAAAACAGATCAAATTTATACAGGAATTATTATTGATGCTCGTAATACAGATGTGATTCCAGCCGTAGCACCAAAAATCTTTGATGATGCAGGAGTTACTTTTTATAGTGAAGCTTTTGTGAAAAAAAATGCAGCTTTTTCAAGAGGAATGGTAAGTTATACTCGAAGTATGTTGGCAGCTAAAAAGAATGTAAGAGTAAAAGGTCGGCCAATTACAATCAAAGCCGTTACTTCAACAGGAAAAAATCAAACAAACTTGGTTATTTCAACACAAGATGCAAACCTTCTTCGGATGATCAGTAAACAACAAAACTTTTTAAAAGAAGCAAGAGTTGTCATTCTTTTGCCTAAAAAGAATTAGAAAAAATTAGATTTTGTTCACAGGCGTTTGTTGTTTGTGAACAAAATACATGTCAATATCACCCTTATTTTTTGCTTTAATTTTCCCTCGATATTCGCATTTAAAAAAATCTTTTATTTGCTCATAAGTAGCAGAAGAAATATTGACTTTCCCCGTTTCTCCTGAGGATTCCATTCGGCTTGCAAGATTTACCGTATCGCCCCAAACATCATAAGCGAATTTTTGTGTTCCAATTACACCAGCAACAAGTCCACCTGTATGAATTCCCAAACGAAGTTCCCAACAAGGTTCTCCTTTTGCTTCTTTTTCTTTTTTGAGCTGTTTCATGAAATCTTGAATTTCTAGTCCAGCAAGAACACAATCATAAGCATGAGTTTTATTTTCTGTTGGAATTCCACCTACAGCCATATAAGCATCACCAATTGTTTTGATTTTCTCAATACCATGTTTTTGCATCACTTGATCAAATGCTTTAAAACAATAATCTAGCTCGTGAACAAGTTCTGATGGTGTCATGGTTTCTGCAATTTGAGTAAACCCAACTAAATCAGTAAATAGAACGGTAGCACTATTGTAATGTTTAGGAATAGCACGATCATATCTTTTTAACTCTTCTGCAATTGGAGCAGGCAAAATGTTCAAAAGTAATTGATCAGATTTTTTTCTTTCCTGATTTAGATTTTTAGAGAGAATGAGGACTAAAATTCCACTGAAAATTTGGACAAAACTATAATTTAGAGCTAAATCGCCGTATTTTTCAGTCATATTTGCATGATTGGTGATCCATTCAGGATGGAAATATTGAGCTGCAAATAAGGAAAGAGTAACTATTGAGGATAGTCCAAAAACTTTTAGATAGGTGCTCGTTTTTTTTGCAAGAATTATTGCAATAATAACAGCAACAATAAGGTAGTAATGTGCCCCTCCATTTGATCCCGCATTAGAAAACCAATTAATGGATAAAAATGCAAGAATAAGGGTGACAAAAGGCCAGTATAGAATTTGGTAACGATGGTGGTAACGAGAATAATACCAGCAACTAAGGAATAGAATCCCTGTAATAAAATGAAGAAAAAATAAAATTAGAAAATTATGTAACGAGAGCATGAAAAATGCTCCCCCAATATTGGTGACACCATTGAGTAAACTAATCGAATTAAATAAACGATGTTCTAAAGTATATTCTCGGTGATTTCCAATTGTATTTTCTAAGACCTGAGTAAGCCATTGTCTCATTTTACAATTCTTTGAATAGCACGAAGTTTTCGCTCTAGTTCTTTATTTCTCTGATCTTTAATCTTACATTCTTCGCATTTCTGAGTATTTTGGAAAAAACCAGTTGAGCTTTTTGACGGATCTGATTCAGAAGTAGCGTCTTTATTTTTTGTCACTTTGGACAGTATATTTTTAACAGTTTGAAACATCTTCGTTTTTCTCCGAGGCAATCTTAACGAACAAGTCTTCCAATTTCTTTTAATTTTTTTTCAAGAGCCTTGATTTTTTGATTTTTTACTTTACAGTGTTCGCAATCAGGTTCAGCTTCAAGGTGGATTTCTTCATATTCAACTTCTTCAATCTCGATTTCTTCGAATTCTTCGCATTCATCTTCGATACTAATCGTAGTATAATCCATTTCTCTTGCGTATGTAGTCGTTGATTTAGTGGGTAATTGTTACCCAAATAAAAAGTTGTAAAAGCCTATTTGCAAAAGTGTGACCAAGTAGTGGAAAAAAAGAAGGAAGATCTTTTTTCTTTTAAAAGAAATTGGATTTTATTATTATTTAATGACGAGATATATAAGATTTTTTTTAAGAATTGAAGTTTTTTTTCAAAATTTAGTTGAAAAATATCTGGATAAACGTAGCATTTAGGAAACAAA
Organism: bacterium; assembly: GCA_051275585.1. GTDB lineage: Bacteria > SAR324 > SAR324 > XYD2-FULL-50-16 > JBNMNM01 > JBNMNM01. The sequence continues at coordinate 3,424 of JBNMNM010000336.1, forward strand.
CACTTACAAAAATAACGCACATCAGTGGGAATTACAGTGGCAGTTGGAAAACTAACGGGACCAAAAAAGGCAGCAATTCTTCTTTTAGCACTAGGTGAGGAAGGTGCCGCTGATGTAATTAAGAACCTAGAAGATCAAGAGATCAAACAGGTCGGTTATTATATGGCTCGTTTCACTGATATAGGTCCAGAAGAGCTAGACAGTGTTCTAGAAGAGTTTTACCGAAAAAGTGCAATGCAAGATGAAGGAATTGCACTGAATGCAAGTGGTGATTACATCAAAAATGCAATTACAAAAGCATTAGGGGTAGAAAAAGCAAAAGATTTAGTTGATAATCTGTCTGCTTCTAATGATGAAGGTGCATTGGAATCATTAAAATGGTT
>JBNMNM010000337.1:0-3802 GCA_051275585.1 bacterium
GAAACAATGATTCAATTAAAGGCAATTTACAACCTTAATAATAAATTACGTAAGGATGGTACGGCTCAAATTTACATTAGAGCTTATCTGAACAACAAACGCAAATGTTTTGCGACAGGGATTCTGGTCAAACCTAGCCAATGGAGCAACCGACTGGAGAAGGTCATTGACCATCCCAGCGCCAACGAATATAATTTAGAGACCAGTCGTCAATTAACGGCTTTGGAAACCTATGTCTATGATTGGGTAAGACAGCACGGCTCTATTACTTTGGCTCAACTCAACAATTATTTTAAGTACGAAGGATCGGAGTCTTTTACCAACTTTTGGAAATACGAGCTGGAGCACGACACGATTTTGCAAAAGGAAACCAAGAAAAAACACAAGACAGCGCTGAATTACTTTGTCAAATTCCAAAAAGAAGTCAAGTTCTCGGAATTGACCTATCAATTTATTGTGGATTTTGATCGCTTTCTATACAAACACAAACTACACCCCAATACCGTACACACGCATCACAAGCAAGTCAAGAAGTACATCAATTTGGCGATTCGCCAGGAGATTTTTAAGGCGACCAAAAATCCTTATCTGAAATTCAAAGCCAAGAAGGTAGAAACGGAACGAATGGTCTTGTCTGCTCAAGAAGTAAGTAAGCTAGAAGCCTTGACTTTTTCGAGTGAAGAGTTTTATCTGGAGCTGATACGAGATATGTTTTTATTTTCTTGTTACACGGGCTTGCGCTTCTCGGATACTTCTGCGCTGAGCTACGAAAATATTAACCACGACAAAGAGGGGATGGTTTTGAATATCGTAGCGCAGAAGACAAATAAACAGTTCTTATTGCCTTTGTATAAGCTGTATGAACGGAAGCCTGAACGAATCATTCAAAAGTACCGTGATGAGGTTTTACATGAGCGTGGATTGATCTTTCACAAATACACCAACCAGTATTTTAATCGTACACTAAAAAGTATTGCGTCCAGGGCGGAAATTAAAAAGTCGGTCACTAGCCATGTGGCTCGTCATACCTTTGCCACGCACATGGCTTCTAAGGTGCCGATTCATATTCTAAAGTCGATTTTACAGCATTCTAATATCGAAACGACAATGATTTATTTGCACTTGTCTAGTAAGTTGGTGAATGATGCTTTGGATGGGGTGGAGTGGTAGATTGTAATCAAGATACAAGAAGGATTAAGTTTCTTGTATCTTGGTTTTTTAGTTTAAAGCTTGTCTTCAGGGAAATCTTTCATTGTAATAGGAGTGTTGTAATCCCAAGAAAAATAAGAAGAACTAAAAGTTGAAACCTCTGGTAATAAGGAACCATAGTCATTCCAATTTAAAATGAGGTAATGTTCTTCACCTAATCCATCTTTAGTGAAAAGACCTGCATTTTCTTGTTTATTTAAAGCAGGGGGATGGGCTTTAATTAATATTTTTTCTGCCACATCTATCATGTTTTCCCAATGGTCTTCTGTCCAAACTGAAGACTCCTTCTTTTGGGTTTCTAGATCGTCGTTTCTAACAATTCTACCTAATCGAATTGATGTTGGTTGTACACAGGATTCAATGAATTCCCATCGATTGTTTATTCTTTTTGCAAATGTTTGCTTTTGAGCTTTTCCGATGTATAATAAAGTATCGTGTCCATATGCATTGTGATGACCGCATATTTGATAAACTCCAAAATCATGTGCATCTCCCTTTTCATTGATTTTTAAAAAATCGATGCCATTAAAGGGGATTGTTTCCCATGAAATATTAATAATTGTTACTTTTGATTGTTGCATTTGTCTAGTAAGTTGGTGAATGATGCGCTGGATGGGGTGGAGTGGTAGGTTGTGGAAACAAAACAAGTTGCTCTGTTGGTTGTTTGTGGGTGACTTGTTTTGTTTTTTTAGAAGGGGAGTAGGAGGTTTTTGCTACAAAAACACGATAAAATTGGTGGGGTTTCTTTGACCCACTGAATTTTGAGCGCTAACTGTTAGGTGCGGTTTTATTTTAATTGATTGGGAATAATGTAATTATTTTGATTGGCTATGGAACAGAATATATTTTTTACTGTTGGATTTTTTTCAAACATTCGTTCTAATTCTTCTAATAACCACTGTGAACTTTGCCTTTTCTGAAAAAAGTCACAAATATTTTTTACAGTTTCTTTTTTTAATGGGAAATTTTCAACAAAAAATACAATTAAACTTGTCTTTGGATTAATCTTTTTGTAATCTAAACTATCTAAGTTTTGAATGGCGTTTTTGAAAATGACTTCTCCAAACTCTGAACTATTTGATAATACAAATATAATCTCAGGAGTATTGTATAAAAAACTTATTAAGGTTTGATCGTATGAATGATATAAGTCTTCAAAAACTTCTTTCCTTTGAGAGGAGGGGATCATATTTTTCCCTAGTAGACTGGTAATAATAGTAAATACTTTTTTCGAGTTTTTTCCAAGAATTTGTTTTTTCCATATGTTTCTTATATCGGTTTTTGAATAGTTCATTAATTCAATCTTATCTGGATATTCAGTAATAAAATCAAGGTCTATTTTTTCTTCGATTATAACTTGAATAAGTTTTTCCGTTACTCTTTCAGTACAGACTTCAAGTGTTTTGTTGAATAAGCTTAATGCAGTCCCATCGTAAAAATGAAATTGACTTTGCCCAAAGCTTTTGAAAAAATCTTTAAGTTTATTTGTTTCAACGGCAACATCTATTTCTTTTACTAAATAAGTAAAATCTGTATTTGGAGGTGTTCTGGTAATGTCAAAATGGATAACAAATTTGTTGAATAAATTTGCAGCACCACCTTCCAAATTGATTTTACTTAAATTACTTTTCAAAAAGCTCCAAAAAGACTCTATGTGATGTTTTTCAATGTGATAATCTTTGAAATGGGCGCAATCATTTCTCCTATCTTTCCAATACTTTATGTCAGTTCGGATATATTCTTTCATTTTGAAGATGGGGGTTGAGTGATTACATAGTTCTTTAAAAACTGTTTCTTCCCACTTATCATCATTTTTTAACTGATTTATTATAGAATCCCAACGTGGTTGAGGGATATTAGTTGGCTTTTTTCCTGATATAATTCTCTCTTTAATATGTGTTAAAAATGCGATATACGAAAATAGGAGTGACGCTCTGCATGCTCCATGGATGTAGCATAGTAAAGATTCGTTGAATATTTTGTTAACTTTTATAGAAAAATTTTGTTTTTCTTGCCATTTTTGGATTGATAATTTCATGTTTTTTAATATAATGTAGTATGTTATTTATTTATTTATTTATTTTATTTTTTAAGTTTAAAATTGAAGCTCACCATAAAATGGTTAAAAAGGAGGGGGATGTTAGTTTAGTGGAATACTATAATCGTTAGTGTATCATTATTGATCCAAAGTCTACTCGATTATAGTACATTTTATGTTAATATTTCTTTTTCAAGCCCCATTAGTACCATCTCGAATAAGTCGTTGTGAACGGTAAAAAATAGATTCTGTTGCTTTTCGGTCCATTCATTTTTTTGTTTAAAAAAAGCTCCATGAGCGAGAGCGTTTCTCATTTCAGTCAAGTTATTCTTTTTTCCGCTTATGCTTGTAATTAACTCTTTTAGATCGCTTTTGAATTTTAGATAAGCAGGGTTTTTTCTATTATTATTGTATATGTACAGTCCTAAATTTTTTAAACTCTTATCTAATTTCCTTGAATCATCTACTGCCCAGTGTTGCTCAATAAATGACCATAAAGCTAATTCCCTAATATAAGTGCTAGATTTTTTGATCTTACTAAGATATTCGAAAATA
>JBNMNM010000338.1:0-3796 GCA_051275585.1 bacterium
CTCAGATCAAAATCAATTAAAAATTTTAGCTCAGCAAATGATTGAACATTTAGAAACTCTTTCTGGTGTTTCTGAACTTTCTGAAAGCACTGAAACATTGGATCAAGAAGCTGTCATTCATATTGATGTTGAAAAAGCAAAAAACTTGGGACTAACTCCTCAAGCAATTGCCCGTCAAATTTCGTTTACCATTCGAGGAATTTCAAACTTACCATCAATTAATCTGCAAGGAAAAGAGATCAAAATGGTGGCTCAACTTAGAAAAGAGGATCGTGAAGGGTTAGAAACGCTCCGAACAATGACTTTTTTCTCAGAAAAAAAAGAGGCCATTAAGCTTTTTAATTTTGCTAGAATTTCTTTCCGAAATGCACAAGGTGAAGTAACTCGAAGAAATGGAAAATCAAGCATTACAGTCACAGGAAAGTTTACAACTGATAATATCAAAGAGATTGAAGAAAAAATAAAAATCAAAGTTCGTAATTTCCCTTTGCCCGTAGGATATTCAATTGGAACAGGAGAAACATTTGAAAAAGTCCGAAGTGATCAGAAATCATCACTGATTGCTTTTGTTTTATCAATAGTATTGATTTATCTAATTATGGGAGTTTTGTTTGAGTCTTTTATTCTTCCTTTCTCGATTCTTATTTCAATTCCACTTGCATTTATTGGAACGATTTGGCTGTTATTTTTAACTGAGACTAGTATAGGAACAATGGCCTTTATTGGAATGATTGTTCTAACTGGAGTTGTTGTAAATAATGCTATTGTTTTAGTTGATGCTATTAATCTTTACCGAAAACAAGGAATGGAAATGGTTCCAGCGATTTTACTAGCATCAAAAAATCGTTTACGACCAATTTTAATGACTAGTATGACAACAATTTTTGGATTGGTTCCAATGGCTTTGGGGACAGCTAATATTGCAGGTGTTCCTTATGCTCCTCTAGGAAGAACAGTTGCAGGTGGGTTAGCATCTTCTATGCTACTTACTCTTTTTATTGTCCCCTTGTTCTATATTTTATTTGAAAATTTAGGGGATACATTAAAAAGATTATTTTCAAGAAATTAAGTCATGCCTCATAAAATTTATCTCATGAGGCAGTTGTTTTATTTAGAAAGAGCTAATTTCCGTGTTCGATCAATGGGACCAATAACTAATTTTGGGGAATGGATTTTTTCTTTAATCAAAGATATTTTTTCTGCTAACTCATTAAAACGAATTACATTTCGTGTAATTTGATTGATAGGTGCTTTAACAAGCAATGAGCTTTTTTTACCTAAGTAACTTTTAAATCGAATTGCAGCATCATGATAAGTAAGATAATCCGTTGCTCTTTCATTTCTGCTTTTTTTCCAATCTAAAATAAAGAAATCTGCGTTTAAATTCACTAAATGAGCAAGCCCTACAGAATAAGATGCAAGTGCAACTTTTTGATCCATCATCATTTCAGGGATAAACTCAACTCCAACTTTTAAATTTCCATCTAATTGTTTTATTTTGGTGATTAACTCATTCAAAAGAATATGAATTTGTTGTGCTCTCCATTTTGCAACCTCCTCAAATTCTCGAAGAATATTTACAGTTACATTTACACTTCTTGAGGATTTTGACAGAAAAAAGAAATCTTGAGGATATAACTCTTTTCCTGTTGTTTTTTGATAATGCCAACGAGCCGCTTTTGAAAAACCTTCTGTAGGTTTATAAGTGAAATCATTTTTAAAAATAATTCCATCAATATTATATCCTACAAGTGAAGTCAGTAGTCCTTCCAAATATTTTTTGGCACTTGGATTAAACAGATCTAAAAAACGAATTGGCATTGTTCGTTTCCATACAGGATCCCATCGTTCATCCATCAGATGTTCTGTAGCTTCACCAATCCAAAAATGTTTTCTGATAGGAAAACTAACAAATAACTTTAATTTTTCTTCATGTGCGGCTTTAACAATTTTCTTTAAAATATCATCAACTACTGGAGCATTATGATTTTTGAAATAAAATCCAGTATTGCTTTTTCTTCCTGCAAATTGAAAAACAGGCTCGCCCAAATATTGAGTAATATTTAATTGAATAGTTCCAACTTTTAATTGACGTAGTTTTTTAAAATAAGCTTTTAATTCTGAAAATGTTTTTGCTTTAGGAAATCGAATTTCAACTAAACTATGATCAAATTTACTTTTCTTTAGAGTTTCTTTGTAAAAAAACTTTTTCTCTAAAAGTTGAATATCTGATTTTTTTCCAGAGTTTGGAAATGAAGACAAAAATATCTTTTTAAAATGTTGAAATTCATTAAAATTTCTTAATTCAAATGCTTTTTTTAATCTCTTGTATGTAAATATTTCTAAGTTTGAAGAACTTTGATCTTGGTTGTTTTCTTGTTGAGTACTTCCACTCTGCTGTGTACCTTGACCTTGAGTACTTCCACTCTGCTGTGTACCTTGAGTACTTCCACTTTGCTGAGTACCTTGAGCAGTGGTATTTTGAGCATAGCCATAACTATCATAGTTTGTTGGAGTACCAGCACCACTTGCAGAAAAACTTTGGGTACTTGCTCCTACTGAACCATGTTTTTTATAATCATTCTTTAGTGATTTAACAGAACGATAGTTCTGAGAGTACCAAATTTCTGGTGGAATTTCTTGTTTTGTAGAGTTGCTGCAAGCCCCAATAAATAAACTAAGCAAGCAAATTGCAGTACCAAATGAATATGATTTCATTCGCTTTTTTTGGAATTTCAGTTTTAACTTAAATACTATAAGAAATTAATAATCCAAAGAATGCAAAAAGGCGACCGAAGCAGAAAAGTGTAGGGAAATCTAGATTTGAAACGACCTCAAACAAAATATTCGAGGTCATTTTTTGGTAGGATCAAAAAAGTGGCTGATTAGTCTAACAACTCAATTTTTTTGATGAAAGCTTCAGAATTTCCATCTGTGTCACGAGTATCAATTTCAAGTGTGATTCCTGTGATTGGAGGAGTTGTAGATTTTCCAAATGTTTTTTTGAACATTTTATCAATAGGGAACTCAGTAATAACAGTGTTTCCTGTTGGTTGTCCACAAGGAGTACAATAGTAATGTCCACCTTTTTTGTAATAATTTCCTAAATATTTTTTTCCTGTTTGCTCTTTTTCACCTAAGAAAAGACTGATGAAGTAAGGAGAATTTGGAATTGCCCAATGTCCACTACTTACTTTTTCAGTTCCAAAGAAAAATACTACAGAAATTGCTTCTCGGTAAGTCCCTCCATTCCAATCAGCTCCTTTAGGGTATTTATTTACTCCCCAAGTGATTCGAACACGTTTTGCCTTTTTAATTGGAGAACTTTTTAAATCTTTTCCAAAAAGCCCTAATACATCATCATCTGTAGTAACTAGAAATTTTCCATCTTTGAATCGAGGTTTCATTTCATCGGCATCTTTTTTCATTTCGAAGCCATTACTTGATAACCAGCTTTCAGCACTTCCATTTGATTGACCTGTGAAGTCAATTTTATAAATCACACCTGCAAATGCATTTGAAGATAGAATCAAACCAAACGTCATTGCGATTGTTAGCAAAAATGCTTTCATTTTCCCTGTTTTAACCATAACAAAAAATCTTTTCCCGAAGGGTTGATTATTAAGAATATCAATGAATAAAATACAAATAAGTTAGCTATACCTTATAGTGAACTACTCGCCCCTAAAGGAGCGAGCTTCTAGCAGTTAACAGGTAAAAGCCCATCACTTACTATCTTTTTTAACGCTTCTACACCACGTACTTTCAAAGCCTTGGCCTTGCGAGATTTACCACT
>JBNMNM010000339.1:0-3793 GCA_051275585.1 bacterium
TTCTCCTTGATCAAGAAGATCCTCATAATGATTTAAAAAAGTTTCTCTTTCTTTTTTCAAAGAGGGCCACAGTAGAAGTGCTTGCTCAATGTGTTCTTTTGACAATGGAAATTTTTCAAAGGATACAAATCTAAGCTTTGATTCTGGAGGGGCAATTTGTTTCCACAAAAACCATGTTGCTAAAAAATTTAACCCTATTCCAAATCCTGTTTCTGCAATCAAAAATTGTTGAGTATTTAATTGCTTCCAACGTTGTTCTAAAAAATTCTGAACAAGGAACACATAATTTTTTTCTTCTAGTCCTTCATCCTTAGAGAAGTAGACATCACCGAACTCTTTAGAGTATGGTTGCTCTTCTTGCCACGAAACCTTTGCATATTCGAAAGACATTTGCCTCATTATTACGAATCTATGGAAAAACTTACTGTTCAGCCAAAAGAAGTAACGATTAATCTTAAAAATTTCAAGTTGGCAGCTAAAACATGGGGACATGCAAAAAACCCACCTATTCTAGCTATTCATGGTTGGCTTGATAATGCAGGTAGTTTTGATAAACTTGCTCCTCTTCTTGCTGATCAACTATATATCATTGCAATTGATCTTCCAGGTCATGGAAACTCTGATCACTTCAAAGATAGTCATGGTTACCAGTTTATTGATTACATTCCATTTATATTTGAAATCGCTCAGTTTTTTCAATGGGAACACTTTTCTTTATTAGGGCATAGTTTAGGGGCAGGAGTTTCTAGTATTGCTTCAGGTGTTTTCCCTGAAAAAATCCATAAACTAATGTTACTTGATGGGTTAGGTCCTATGACTGATCTTGCAGAGGATTCACCAAAGCAAATGCAAACAGCAATTATCAAACAACAAAAAGAGGTTCGATCTCCAAGAACATTTAAAACAATAGAGGAAGCTATTGAGGCAAGACAAAGAATTCTTACGATTTCTGATGAGGGTGGACGTTGCATTATGGAAAGAGGATTAAAACAACATAATGAGCATTGTCTGGTTTTGAAGAGTGATCAAAAACTAACAAGTCCTTCTTTTTTAAGACTTACAGAAGAACAAGTGCTTCCTTTCTTTGAAAAAATATCAGCTCCTACATTAGCAATTTGGGCAAAATCAGGATGGAAAATTGATACACCTCAAATGGAAAAACGAATGAACTCTATTTCACAATTAAAATCAATTTCAATTGAAGGGCATCATCACTTTCATTTAGATGCACCACAACCAATTGCAAAAGAATTATTAGACTTCTATTTTTCTTAATACTCCTGTTTTAATGGATTCTTTAACCACTCTTGAAAAACAGATCTACCTTTATTTCGTGAAACTTGAATTAAAGGTAGATGTCGATCTTCTTCAGTTTTTTTTATTTCATTGAGAATCCATAAATCATCAAAACCTGCATCTTGAGCATCCTTTTTCGTAGCTGAATAAACAATACGATCAATTCTAGACCAATAAATTGAGGACAAACACATAGGACACGGTTCACAACTAGAGTAAATTGTGCATCCTTGTAAGATATGGTTTTTTAATACTTCTCCTGCTTTTCGTATGGCAACAACTTCTGCATGTGCTGTAGGATCACAGTTTTTTACAACCTGATTCCATCCTTCACTAACCACAACACCATCTTTTACAATAACAGCCCCAAATGGACCACAATCACCATCTATAGAGTGGGCTAGTGCTAAGTTAATTGCTTTTTGAACAAACTCTTGATCAATAATTGATTCCATAATAGGGACTACAAAAAACGCTCAAGAAAATCATAATTTTATAAAAAGTAGACTTTATTCATCATGTTATTGATTTACAAGAAAAATCAGAAACCCTTTTAAATTTAATTTAATCATTTTTGCGGAACCAAGTGAACAACGTCATAAAGTCCTTGAATTCCCTTTAATGTTGCTTGTATTGGAACTGAATTCCAAATTTGATGATCGATTAAATCTTGTAGACCCGCTTCTTGATAAAGAGTTTTTGAAATCATAATATCATGTCCACCTGATAAACCTTGAACTCTGGCTGCAATATTTACGGTTCGACCAAAATAATCTAATTTATCATTTGATGTTACAGCAATACAAGACCCACGATGAACTCCTACTTTAATAATGATATCATCAAGTGATTTTTCTCTCTCGTTAAATTCTTGAAAAGCATTTTGCATTTCAAATACAGCAGAAATCGCATCACTTGAAACAAGGAAGGTTGCCATGATAGCATCACCAATAGTTTTTACGATAGCACCATCATGTCGACTAACAATATCTTTCATGATTTTGAAATGCTCTCGAACAAGATAATATGCTTTTGCATCACCTCTTCGTTCATATAGATCTGTTGATCCTTTAATATCAGTAAAAACAAAAACCATATTTTGAACAGAGAAAGATTCATCGGCTGAAATTAATTCAGAAGAAAAGTAATCTCGGAAAATTTGATTAGAAGCAACCTTAGCACCAGATACCCAAGGATATTCAACAGCACGAGCAAAAATAAAATCAAGATTATGATCGCTTTTATTTGTAACCCTCAAGGTAAAAGAACCTGAGCCATACCAATCCATTTTTTTAGTTAAATTTTTCCCATCATAAAAATAATCAATTACTTGTTCTGATTCTCCATGATTTCCAGTAATTTTTAACGGACAAGAAATATCAGATTCGGGTTGAATCATATGGTATGTTCCTGGGACTAAATTTAACCGTATTTCTTGAATTTCATTAGCATCAATTGATAAGTTGACATGTTCTTCTAATTGATTCCAAGTTTTACGTTTTTCAAAAATAGAAACTTCCTCTAATGTTCGTATATTTGGGTTTACTCGAAAAGTAACCTCTACAGTCTCATCAAAATTCCCTGCAATATCAACTTCACAATATTCACAATGTGACCCAGAAACCAATTTTTGTAGTGTATCAGCTAATATAGAAGCACCTTTACAAGAAGGACATTTTAAATCCCATTCGAGATCAAAAATTCCAAGCCTAGTTGCATAAAGAAATGCATTTAGAGTTTCACTTCGGCTAACAGACCACTCATCAGCAAGCCGATATGGAGAAATAAATAGCATTCTTGCTGAGGTATCATTCTTAATATGGTTTTCTATTTTTAAACATACTTCTTCTGAAATTCCAGTTTTTCTAAGAGAGTCTAACTTTTCATCAAGTATTTTAAACATAATATCTCCGTATAAAAATATTTTTTTCAAACTTATATTAGTTTAGGCAACAAAGACAACGGGCTTAATCATTAAAGTTGGTTTAAATTTTTCTTGCCAATTTTTTTAATCATAAGGAGTATGCCCCCACCTAACTTAACTTATATTTAATAGACCATTCAACTTTGATACAATGAGAATTCTTTTAGCCCCGATGGAAGGCCTGATTGATACTGAAATGCGTGAACTACTTACAAGTGTAGGTGGAATTCATTTATGCACTACAGAATTTGTACGAATTAATAATAATGTTCTTTCTAAAAAAGAATTTTATCCAACTTTCCCAGAACTTGAATCAAATGGTCTTACAAAATCTGGTACACCTGTATTTGTCCAGCTTCTAGGAAGTCATCCTGAACTAATGGCTCAAAATGCGGTTGAGGCGGTTAAATTAGGAGCAAAAGGAATTGACCTAAATTTTGGTTGTCCTTCAAAAAAAGTAAACTCTCATGATGGTGGTGCTGTTTTACTAAAAGAACCATCTCGATTATTTCAAATTGTAAATGCAGTCAGAAAACATGTTCCAAATGAGATTCCAGTTACAGCAAAGATAAG
>JBNMNM010000340.1:0-3788 GCA_051275585.1 bacterium
TTAATCGTTGCTGTTTTAGAGGAACGTGATGAACAACTTATGAAGTTATTTAGAGAAAATATAGGTACCCGTGCTCACAAAAAATATCAAAATCAAGCAGAGTCAAAAATATTTGCTTTATTTGATTTTTTATTTGACTGGTTTCAATCTAATCATTTTTATGGATGCAACTTCATTAATGCTTGTGCAGAATACACAGAACAAGAAAACATAATTCATCAAGTGGCCTCTAAGCATAAAATTAGAGTGCAAGGATTTATTACAGAATTAGTAGGAGAATTAGAGGTAGCAGATCCAAAATTACTTGTATTTCAAATCTGTTTACTTACAGAAGGAGCTATTGTTTTAGCTCACACCACTGGCAATCATGATGCGGCTAAAATGGCAAAAATGACAGTAAAACAACTCCTTGATAAACATTAAAATTCAAGTCCAACACTATAGTTTTCTTGTAAAACTAAAGTTGCTTCGAACTTTTTGTTTTCTTTAGATTTAAAACCCTTCATCTTTTTTGTTTTCCCTTGCTGAACTAGGGCTTTGATCTGGTTTATAGTTATTTTTTTATGACATATTTCTTTCCAGATTGTAAAATTACAGCCTGATTTCCAGTAACTACAACCAAACGCTTTTTTTCCTTCAATAATTTCTCCTTGTTTGCATTTGGGACAAATACCAATATCGTTTACTTTATTTTCGGTAGAAGAAGGAGAAGTTTTTTGAGGAACAGTCTTCTGTTTTGTTGATGAATTTGTCTTTTGAAAAGAATTTTTTGTTGGTGGAGAATGAATCACTCTTGCTTGGGATGCTTTAACTTCTTGAATAACTTGTGTTACAAAGTTTTTTAGTTCGTGATAAAAAACTCCTGCCTTAAGTTCTCCTGACTCTACTTTTCGAAGTTTATATTCCCACTCTCCAGTCAAAATAGGAGAACGTAATGCTGGAAGCATCAAATTAATCAAAGCAGTTCCTTTTTCTGTTGGAAAAAGATTCTTCTTTTGTTTTTCCAAATAACCACGAAAAAAAAGAGTTTTTAAAATTGCTGCTCGTGTTGAAGGCCTTCCAATACCATTAGCTTTCATTGCCTCACGCAATTCATCATCTTGCATCATCTTCCCACAAGTTTCCATTGCTCGAAGAAGAGTTCCTTCTGTGTATGGTTTTGGAGGTTGGGTTTCTTTGTCCTCAATTTTTGGCTGATGTGATCCACTTTCTCCCTTTTTAAAAATAGGAAGAGACTGCTCCTCTTCTGTTCCTGTACTCTTTTTTGCTTTAGGATAAAGAACCTTCCATCCAGCATCTTTAAGAACATTTCCTCTAGCAATAAATTCATGTTTTTCAACAATTGCAGTAACTTTTGTTTTTTCTTCAATGGCATCAGGTAAAAAAATTGCCATAAATCGACGTGCTACAAGATCAAACACTTGAAATTCGTCAGCAGAGAGGTTTCCTGTTTTTCCTGAATCTGTAGGAATAATAGCGTGATGATCCGTTACTTTGGCATTGTTAAAATAACGTTTTGATTTTTTGATTGGTTTCGGAATTTGTTGTATAAATCCCGTGTATGCTTGTTGGCTGGAAAGGTTAGTAAGGGTTTTAGGAATACTCTTGAAAATATCATCGGATAAAAACTGAGTATCGACACGAGGGTAGGTCAAAACCTTTTTTTCATATAGTTGTTGTGCAAGATTTAATGTTCTCTCAGCAGAAAAACCAAAACGTCGATTACACTCAACTTGTAATGTTGTTAAATCAAACAACTTTGGAGCAGGAACTTTTACTGTTTTTTTCTCTAAATTTGTTACTTGAAGCAACTTTCCTTGAATTTCACTGAGAACCTGTTCTGCTTCATCCTTCTTTTTAAATTGTTCTTGTTTGTGAAAAAATTTTGCTTCTCGATAAAGGGTAATAATCTTCCAATAAGGTTCTACTTTAAAATTCTTAATTTCCTGATCTCGCTTCACAATCAGAGCTAGAGTAGGCGTTTGTACTCGCCCTACTGAAAGTAAGTTCCCCATACCACCAAACTTAAGCGTGTAAACTCTAGTGCCATTAATTCCTACTAACCAATCTCCGATCGCCCGAAAAAGCCCCGCATGATAGAGACTATCAAAATCTTTAGAACTGCGTAGGTTCTGAAACCCCTTACGAATAGCTGTATCAGTTAACGACGAAATCCAAAGCCGTTTATGTTCTTTTTCATAATTTGCTTTTTTTAAAACCCAACGTTGGATTAGTTCACCTTCCTGTCCTGCATCTCCACAATTAATGACTTCTTCTGTATTTTTTAACAGATTACAAATCACCTTAAACTGTTTTTGAATTCCTTTATCCTTTTTAAGTTGAATCTCAAACTTTTGCGGAATCATAGGAAGTTGATTCAGATTCCAAGATTTCCAACTACTGGTGTACCCTGCTGGTTCTTCTAATTCGCACAAATGCCCAAAAGTCCAACTCACATAATATCCATTTCCTTCAAAATATCCATCTTGCCTTCGGTTTGCTTTGAGTACTTTCGCTATTTCTTTAGCAACTGAAGGTTTTTCTGCAATACAAAGTTTCATTCTGCTTTCCATCTATCTTCAGATTCATTAAAATTTTATCTTTGATAAATGATTCAACTAGCAAAACACATTGAAAAACATATTTTTTTTGGAAATAGAATCAGAATAAAAATAAATTTTATTTTTAGAGAAAAATTATCTATTCAAAGTAATTTTTTAAGAACTAGAGATAACTCTTTAATAAGGAATTAATGCGGTAGTATGACTTTAATTTTGTGAAATATTTTTTTTAACTCTAACGACATTTCCTTTGTCATTATATTCCATCTCATCAAATTGAAATTTGCTAAGGAAAATACCACGTCCATGAAACTTTAAAGGATTGCTATTAGGATCAAGAGGATCAGGGACAGTTTTCAAATCAAATCCATTTCCTTCATCTGAAATTATCCACTGACAACTTGTCTCATTTTGATGATAATCCACAACAACTTTACGCTTTGAGAAAACAGCATCTGATTGACGTTCTTCATAAAGATCATAAAGAGTTTCAGATTCTAGTGCATAAGATTTTTCATCATAAGTAATTCCTAAATTACCATGTTCTACTGCATTCATTAAAAGTTCCATCAAACCAATTTTAACTTCCAAATATTGATCTTTTTCAAAAAGAGTTTTTGCTTCTTGAATAAGTTGATTCACAATTGTAGGAAGTTTTTCAAAATCATTATCAAATTCGACAGTAAATAACTTTTGATGGGCTGTTTCAAAACTTTCATTCTCTATGAGACGGTTTTCAACAACCTCATTATATTTTCGTATTATAGGTAATAACTCAATATGGCGAATCGGTTTATTAAGATAATTATTAGCCCCTAAATGAAGTGCTTTCCTCGCAAATTCTTCGGAACCATAAGCTGTAACCATAATAATAATAGGATCTTTATGTTGATGACGAATTATCTCTAGCATTTTCAATCCATCCATCACAGGCATTTGAATGTCTGATATAATCAAATCTGGTTTAAATTGCTCAAAAATATTTAATCCTACTTGACCATTTTCAGCAGTTTTGACTTCATGACCTTCTGCTTCCATGCTGTCATTCAAGTAAGTTTGTAAAGCATGGTCATCTTCAACAATCAAAATTTTCATTTTACCTTTTGAAAAACCTTAATTTAAGCTTTTATTATATTTAAAAATAAAATTACACTGTAATTTTATACTACTCCTTATTCACAAAAAAGCACTCATTAGAAATTCTGTAACAAATTTCTTGATAAGATT